>JAISLY010000003.1 GCA_031277035.1 Coriobacteriales bacterium
ACCGTCCGCCAACAGGATCGGAGCGTTTCATGGAGATTGTCCCCGCCGTCGCCTTCGTAGGCAGGAAAAACTCGGGAAAGACCACCCTGCTCGTGCAGGTGCTCGCCAGACTCACCGACTGCGGGCTGCGCGTTGGCACCATCAAGCACCATTCCCATGTGGGCTTTGACATGGACATCGAGGGCAAGGACAGCTGGCGCCATCGCCAGGCGGGCAGCCGTTACACCGTTATCGCCTCACCGGATCAGCTCGGCAGCGTGCGTACGCTTGAGCGGGAGCCGTCCATCGAAGCCATCGTCGCCGAGATGAGCGCTGCTGCTGTGGATCGAGCGGGTCGGCCAGAACTTGACCTCATCCTTGTCGAGGGCTATCGCGCTTCGGCATTGCCTACGATTGAGATTTTTCGGGCGGACAACCCGCATGACGCCACGCGCGAGCTTGACCCCGACCTTCTCGGCCTCATTGCCGTCGTCACCGATCAGCCCCGCGTCGCTGAGGCGGTTGCCGCCGCAGATGCGGATGGGACGCGCGACATTCGGCTCTTTGCCTTAGACGACATCGCTGGCATCGCCGACCTCATCAGCGATTTGCTATAATCCTGCATCATGAAGGAGTTGGAGCATGGGCTGACCGTCGTCATCCAGGCTGGTGGCGAATCGAAGCGAATGGGGAGTCCGAAGGCTCTCGTGTCCTTCTGCGGCCTGCCGCTCATCTGCCGGGGCCTCAAGCGCGTCGGTGCCATCGCCGATGAGCTCATCATCACCTCCAACGACCAACAGAGTCTCGATTTTCTCTGCACGAGCGTCAAATTTAATGACAAGCTCAGGCTTCATGCCGATGTGCTGAACGTGCGCGGGGCCCTGACCGGCCTGTATACCGCGCTGCACTACGCGACCAAGCCCTTTGTGGGCGTTGTTGCCTGCGATATGCTCTTTCCGTCAGCGCCGTTGCTGCTTGCGCAGCGCGACGTGCTGCTTGCCGATCCTACGCTCGACGTGGCCGTTCCGGTGACGAGCCACGGCTTTGAGCCGTTTCACGCGGTCTATCGGCGCGAGAGCTGCCTGCCGCTTGTCAAAGAGGCGCTTGACGCGGGCCAGACGCGTGCCACCAGCTGGTTTCCCAGGGCGCATCTCTACGAGTTCACGCACGAGATGGCGCTTGCCGTCGATCCGCGGGGCGGCTTTTTCATCAACGTCAACACTCCCGAGGAACTGACGACGTTGGAGGCCCGCATTCTCTCCGGCTCCATAACAAAGCTGTCCGACCGAGACTGCGAAAGCTGACCAGGCCAACAAAAGCCTCAGCAGGCAATCGGGCAGCCAACTCAGCAGGCAACCGAGCAGCCCGTCGAGTAAGCAGCCGGGCAGGCAACTCAGCAGCCAGCCAATCACAGAAAACAGGGGAGAGCCCCTTGACAAGAGCTTTTTCCTAATTGATAATGATTACTGTTATTGGTTAAGAGAGCGGGAAAGACTGGAAGGACTGGATGGATGGCCAGACAGCGCAACAGCATGCAGAAGCTGCTCATCACAGAAACCCTCAGGCGAATGGACCATCCCACCGCCGCTGAGGTTTACGAGCAGGTTCGGCAGGACTGTCCTCAGATCAGCCTGGGGACGGTGTATCGCAATCTGGGGTCGATGGCGGACGAAGGCACGGTGCTCAGGCTCTCGTTTACCGATGAGCCGGATCGCTTTGACCCGCAGACGCACGAGCACTTCCATGTGGTGTGCAGTTGCTGCGGACGCATCTTTGACACCGATGCCAGTATCGAGCCCGCGCTGGTTCATCGACTCGACCGTGCGGTCGAGCGGTGCACGGGTGTGCGGGTCCAGAGTCGTTCGCTGCTCTTTGAGGGCGTGTGCGCAAAATGCCAGGAAGAGGGCGCCACAGCAGAGGTCACCGTGGTACAGGGCGCTGCCTCCGCCCCGCGCAGCACAGCGCAGGACTTCGTGGCAGAGGTCACCGTGGCACAGGGCGCTGCCTCCGCCCCGCGTGGCACAGCAGGTGGAGTAAACGGCACGGGCCGTTCTCATAGCTCTATCGAACAGAAATCGACACGCAGACAGAAAGGACGAAATCATGTCACTCATCGGTAAGGAAGTAGGCGATTTTAAGGTACAGGCCTTTGTTGGCGGCGACTTTAAGGAGGTCACGAAGGCCGATCTGCTGGGAAAGTGGAGCGTATTTGTGTTTTACCCGGCCGACTTCACCTTCGTTTGCCCCACGGAGCTCGGCGACCTGGCGGATCACTACGAAGAGTTCAAGAAGATTGGCGTTGACATCTACGCGGTCTCGACCGACAGTCACTTTGTGCACAAGGCATGGCACGACGCGTCGGAGACCATCAGGAAGATCCAGTATACGCTGCTCGGCGACCCCACCGCGACGCTTGCCAAGGACTTTGAGGTCTACATCGAGGAAGAGGGCATGGCCCTGCGCGGCAGCTTTGTTATCAACCCCGAGGGAAAAATTGTGAGCTATGAGGTGAACTCCAACAACATCGGGCGTGAGGCGAGCGAGCTTCTGCGCAAGGTGCAGGCGGCACAGTTTGTCGCTGAGCACGGCGATCAGGTCTGCCCCGCCAAGTGGCGTCCGGGCGCTGCGACGCTCAAGCCGAGCCTCGATCTGGTAGGCAAACTGTAGGATGCGACACAACGGGACGCGCCTGTGCATACGGGTGCGTCCCCGGAGTCGCAGGGGGTGCGTCCCCGGAGTCGCACGGCGCGCGAAACGCGCGAAACGCACGGCGCACACGGCGCGCGCAGAGTCGCACGGCGCACACGGCGCGCGAAACGCACGGCGCGCGCAGAGTCGCACGGCGCACGGCGCACACGGCGCGCGAAACGCACGGCGCACGGCGCACGAAACGCACACATCGTACGTACAGAATCGGAGAGTCCGCCATGAGCAGCTTATACGACCTTATCATCATCGGAGCCGGCGGCAGCGGCATGAGCGCCGCGATCTACGCGGGACGGGCGAAGCTCAAGACCCTCGTCATCGAGCGTGACCGCGTCGGCGGCCAAATCAGAATAACGAGTGAGGTCGATAACTACCCCGGCATTCCGCAGACTTCCGGCGAGGCACTCAGCCAGGCCATGCGCAGGCAGGCGGAGAGCTTTGGGGCCAGTTTTCTCCAGGCCCTGGTCAAAGGCGTGGACTTCTCCGGCGAGGTCAAGCGGGTGCACACGACCGAGGGCGACTATGAGGCCCTTGCGGTCATCATCGCCACCGGCGCCCAGCCTCGAATGATTGGCTTTAAGGGTGAGGAGGAGTTTCGCGGGCGCGGTATCGGCTACTGCGCCACCTGCGACGGCGAGTTTTTCACCGACCGGGACGTGTTTGTTGTGGGCGGCGGGCTCGCCGCGACAGAAGAGGCACTTTTTCTCACGCGCTATGCCCGCAAGGTCACCCTCATCGTGCGTGGCGAGAAGCTCAAGGTGCCTCGCCGCGTGGAGGACCGGCTTCGCGCCCATCCCGGGATTGAAGTGCACTTTAACACCGAGCTCATCGAGGCGGGTGGCGAGGGCGCCCTGCGCTTTGCCATCTTTCGCAACAGCAGTACCGGCGAAACCTGGCGCTACGAGACCCCCTCGCCAAGCGAGAGTTTTGGCGTGTTTGTGTTCGCGGGCTATGCGCCCCAGAGCAGCGAATACGCCGAGGCGCTTAAACTCGACGAGCAGGGCTACATCGTCACCGATGAGGGCATGCGCACCAGCGTCGAGGGCGTTTATGCAGTCGGAGACGTGCGTCCCAAGGAGCTGCGGCAGCTGGTGACCGCCGTTGCCGACGGCGCTCTTGCCGCGACGAACGCAGAGAAATATGTGGAGAAGGCGCGCGAGAAACTCGGCTTGCCTGAGCTGGCGGAGGAGCACGAAAGCGCGGCGGCGGGGGCGGGGGCGAGTGGCGCGGCGGGTGTGCCCGGTGCTGCTGCGGGCGCACCCGGTGCTGCGGCCGATGCAGCAGCACCCACGGCGGCGGCTCCAGCGCCTGCGGCGGCGAGTGCTCCCGCTCCCGTGCCCTCGGCACCGCCCGCCGCCCCCGCCCCGGCCCCCGCCCCCGCAGGCGACACCTGCGCACTCGAATCGGACGACGCCTCTGACGCGGATGCGTCAGCCTCCCGAAGCCTCGGCGCCGCACCACCCGCCGCACCACCCGCCCCCGCCCCCCGCTTTTTTGACGAGGAGCTCATCGGGCAGATCGTCCCGGTTCTCGAAGGCTTCCAAAACGAGGTCGGCATCACCGCCGTCTTTGACAGTGCGGACGCAACGCCCCTTGACCGCGAGGTGCGCGCCTTTCTCTCAGAATTCGCGCTCCTGACCAGCAAGGTTAAGGTCACCTTCCTGCGAAAGGGCGCCGACCCAAAGCGCGAAGAGGAGCTGGGGTTGAGTTTTCTGCCCGGCTTTGCGCTGACGGACAGAGAGGGCCATGCGCTGGGGGTTCGCTTCTACGGCGTGCCGGTAGGCCATGAGATTAACTCGTTCATCCTCGCGCTGTATAACGCTGCGGGGCCTGGTCAAAGTATCGACGAGACACTCGCTGCCCGGCTCGCCGCACACACACGCCCCGTGAACATCAAGGTGGGCGTCTCGCTGTCCTGCACGCTTTGCCCCGATGTGGTAACGACCACGCAGCTCATGGCGCTGCGCAACGCGCATATTACGGCTGAGATGATTGACGTGATGCGCTTTCCCGCGTTCAAGGAGCGTTGGGGCATCATGAGCGTCCCCGCGGTCGTGATAGACGACGAGCGTATCGCCTTTGGCAAGAAAAATCCCGAAGAGCTGCTCGACCTTATCGCCTGATAACGGGGACGAGGGCTGACGGGGCAAAGGAAGGCAGGGTTGTTCATGCGTTCTACAAACGCCCCCGCCCGTAGGGCGCATGAACAACCCTGCCTTCCTTTGCCCCGTCCCAAAAGCGCATCCCTGTTCAGGAAGTCGGTGCCTCCGCGTAGCTGTCAAGGCCATCCGGGAAGTTGATGGTCACTTCGTCGTACGAGATGTCGGTCAGCACGGTGCGGTAGTCCAGCGCCATCTCCACGCCTTCGCTTGCCAGGGTGGCGGTAAACGCGTAGATACATTCGAGCAGGGCACCGTTTGCATCGAGGCGCGCGGTGACCACAACGTCTTGCACCTCGATAGCGAGGGAGGAGGGGTCTACGTCGAGGTTCTGTAGGCTGCTTGCGAGGGCCTCATCCACCAGCTCGGTCATCTGGGTACCGTCGAGCACGAAGCTCAACTCCTGCCCACCGTCCTCTCTCTCGGTGACGCTCTGCTCCCTGATGGCGTCCTCGGCAAAGAACAGCAGTTCCGCCTTGTTCTGCGACAGCGCCTCATCGCCGGACATCTGCTGCTTGAACTGCATCCCCATCGTGTCGAAGTAGTAGTATCCGTCCCGATACCATGCCTGCATGGTCAGATCCTGCCCCATCGAACTCACCCGCAGGTCCATTGACATCTGCATCTGCGTGGGGTCTGAAGCGTGGGCAATCTGAACCGGGCCACTCATGTTCATGGTGAGACCCTCGCCCGATGCACTCTCTTCCAGAGACATATCAAAGCCCATCGTAAACGACAGGGACGAGGCGGTCTGGTTTGTCTCGCTCGCGGTCTTCCACAGGGCAAAGGCCTCGTCGTCGCGTGCCGTCTGCTGTCCGCCTCCAGCTGCGCCGCCCTCGTCGCCAGAGGGTGAGCCTGTCTGCGCGCCATCTGTGCAGGCAGCAAGCGACAGCGTAAGCAAAAGAGCCATGAGCAGGACTGTTCCCGCAAGAGCTCTTCGTTTCAGGGTCTTTTTCATAGTACTCGCCTTTCTTCTCTTCCCCTGTTGTCAGAGGCATAATCAAAGCCTCCACGTTTCATTGTAGAGGAATCCGGCCCCTTCTCGTGCCGAGAAAGCCGGATAAAACAGCCAGAGGCGCCGCCGGAGATACTGTGCAGAAAGGGCTGAGGCCTCGCACATAAAACCGAGCCGGAGACCCGCGCCACCCGCGCCCCGCCTACGCCCGGCGCCACCCGCGCCCCGCCTACACCCGCGCCGCCCGCGCCGCCCGCGCCCCGCCTACGCCCGGCGCCCAAGAGAGAGTCAGCTCATCCGGCCCGATGGCCGCAGGTCTCCATAATCACATCTTTTTATTGTAGTAGACCAATGCAATGGAAAAGATCAACACAGGAGCAGCCAGAGCGAAAATCGTAAGAATAGCCGCGAGGTCGTAGCCAAGTATCAAGAACACGACTGCTAAGACAAAGAGGACAGGTAACGTTGCCAGGAATGTGGTATTACCTGCCAATAAACGAATTTGGATATTCCGTTCATCCCGTTGCTCAATTTCTTGTTGCTGTGCCTGCTGCGGGCTGCGAAACCTGATAAACAGAGATATGGTGGCCACCAACAGCATCCCGCAGCCCGCTCCCGAAAGGAAGCTGAAAACCACATGGTTAAGCCCCATGTAGCGCGCAACCGCCCCGCTTGTGTAAAACAGGATTCCCATAGCGAGTATCCACCTGTCGCATTTTTTCACGAACTGTATCATGCCAATTCCTCTTCGTACATGAAGACCTCTTCAATTGTTGTGCCAAAAAATCGAGCAATTTTATAGGCGAGGATGATTGAAGGGTTGTATCGCCCATGTTCCAGTGAGCCAATGGTCTGTCGTGATACTTTCAATTGCTCCGCAAGCTCCTCTTGCGTGATGTTTCTTTGTGTTCGCAACTCTTCCAGTCGATTTTTCAAGTGCCATCTCCTGTCAAGATGGAAAGTTTGCTTTCCCTCTCCAGTGTAGCAAATGGAACATAGAATGACAAGTTAACTTTCCAAAATAGAATTCCCTGTCAGTGTACGCTCTACTGATGCCGCCGTTATCTCACCTGGCTGAAGACGCACTTCACCTCATATCTCAAACATCACGAGAGCGGCAGCATACAGGTTTGAGGTGCCATGCAGGAGCAAACTGGGGAGTATTGAGCCGTTTGCCTTGTCGTTCATGTACCCCATCAGCCATCCCAAAGTTCCGGTAAAGGCAATGACCAGGAGAGGAGCGGCCAGGCCAAACCGTCCAAAAAGCATGATGCCGTGTAAGAGGCCGAATAGAGTTGCCTGCAGGGCATTGCCGACGGGGAAGCCGAATCTCCTGCTTAAACGCCTGCCGAGAAATCCGCGAAAGAACACTTCTTCGGGCAACGCTGTGGCAAAAAATGCGAATATGCCTGCGGGTAGCAGCGCTTTGACTCCCTGCCCGGCAAAGCGTTCATTGGCAAGCTGGACATCGTCAGGAAGGATTGAATCCATGACAGGTGACATGACACAGACCACTATCAAAGCCGCCGACAGTGCGAGCAGGAATCGTCGTTTGTCGGTCAAGATCGGACGCTTTAAGCCGACCCACGCAAAAAATGAGGAGTGTTTTCTCGCAAAAAACAGCCACCCAAGAGTGGGTATGGCAAAAAGCAGAAGAATTTGGGATACTGCCCGCATTACCTCATCTATGAACGCAGCCGAACCCAATTTCTGCCCCTTCCTTGCGAAGCCAGAGAGAAGCCAGAGAGAGCTTAGCACAAAAAATATCCTATTAGAATTCCCTGTAAGTGTACGCTATACTGATGCCGCCGTTATCTCACCTGGCTGAAGATGTGGGCGATTGGCGCAGCGGTAGCGCAGCTGCTTTACACGCAGAAGGTCGGCGGTTCAAATCCGTCATCGCCCACCACAGATACCTCGTCCTTTCAGTGTTCTCGTCCTTTCAGCTGACAATTCTTCGCTCAGGACGTATACTTTAACTCTGAGCGGAGGCATTTTCGCCAATGCGCTTCTCCGATGAAAGGGGACGATCATGACCAGCTATCAGCCTGTCCGCGACCCGAAGACCGATCATCTGCTGACGCCGGAGAACGCGGCGCTTATCATCATCGATTACCAACCGACGCAAATCCATTCGGTGAATTCCATCAATACGAGCGATCTGGTGAACAATATCATTCTTGTCGCTCAGACTGCGAAGACCTTTGGCCTGCCCATCGTGCTCACCACCGTCAATGTGGCGACAACGCGCAACCAGGAGACCATCCCGCCGCTCAAGCAGGTTCTTGCCGATGTGCCGTCCTACGACCGCACCTCAATGAACTCCTGGGAGGATGTTGAGTTTGTGGAAGCGGTCAAGGCGACGGGGCGCAAGAAGCTCATCATGTGTGCCCTGTGGACCGAAGTCTGTCTCGCACTGCCCGCTCTCGATGCGCTCAGGGAGGGCTATGAGGTGTATCCGGTCGTTGACGCCATCGGCGGTACTTCGACGCTTGCGCACGAGACCGCGCTGCGCCGTGTGGAGCAGGCGGGCGCACAACTCGTTACCATCCCGGAGCTGATCTGCGAGCTGCAGCGTGACTGGAACCGCCGCGAGACCGTAAACGAGTTCGTCGACCTGATGTTTACCGCCCACGCCTTTGTCGGCCTGTAGGGAGTGCGGCGCAGGAATACGGTGCGGGGAATACGGCGCAGGCGTGCGGCGCAGGAGTGCGGCGTGGGAGTGCGGCGTGGGAATACGGTGTGGGAATACGGCGTGGGGAGGCGGCGCAGGAGTGCGGCGCGGAAATGCGGCGCGGAAATACGCCAATGCCAATGGCTCCTGATGAAGGCACTTTGGGCCGACGCTGCTGGCCGACGCTGCTGGCCGACACCGCGGGCCGACACGTTGTGTCGCGCGCAGTAGACGGGTATCGGGTATTCAAGTAGAATAGCGTCCGCCGCTTTTGAGGCACGATTGAGGCACGAAGCGGTCGCCCCTGCGGGGTGTTAGCTCAGTTGGTTAGAGCGCTGGCCTGTCAAGCCAGAGGTCGCGGGTTCAAGTCCCGTACATCCCGCCATAAAATCGCAGGTCAGAGGCTTGTTTTCGGGCTTCTTGCTTTTCTTTATACTCTCAAGTGCATAGACTGGTGTCAAATTGGTGTCAAACGGTTTGCCCAAAAAGCGGGCATAATCGCGCATTAAGGCACATAACCGAGCATTAACGCACATAGTCGTGAATCGTATCCACGAGCCGTCCTCTCGGGTTATAGGACAAAAAGTGTGTCCACAATCAAGCGTTACACCTGCTAGGAATGGGTAAAACCTCGTTTTAAAAATCCCAGAGTTTTTAAGAGGTGGGACAAAAAGTGTGTCCGATTAC
>JAISLY010000027.1 GCA_031277035.1 Coriobacteriales bacterium
GTCCATGCGCCCGCGCCCTTCCTGCGTTTTTTGTGCATCTCTGTGTTTTGGTTAATCGGCTTTTGGATGCTCATGCAGTATAGCACCTTTTGGGAGCGCGGGTTGAGACGAAATGGGGACGGGTTGCGGACAGAGAGGCGGGCGACATGCGGCCTCGTGAGGCGACAAAGGAGACGGGGTCAGTCGACCGCCTTTACGCCACTGTGGAGAGCAGCAGCGCCGAGCAGGTAGCTTCGATACCGCACGTCGACAAGCCCACAGTCTACCATCATCTGCGCGAGTTCAGGCCGGGTGAGGAAGGCCTCCGTCGAATCATTGAGCCAGCGGTACTCCGCCGAACGCTTGACGATAAGGCGGCCCATCAGCGGCATGACATGGCGAAAGTAAACGCGAAAGCCCTGCTTGACGAGCGGCAGAGTGGGATACGAGGCTTCCAGGCACAGCAGCAGCCCGCCCGGCCTGAGCACACGTACCATCTCCGCAAGCACGCGCCGGTAATCTGGCATGTTGCGCAAGCCAAAGGATATGGTCACGGCGTCAAAGCTCGCGGCATCAAAGGGCATGTCGAGAGCGTTGCCGAAGACGAAGGCAGGGGGACGAACAGGGGACGGTTCCTGTTCGTCTCTTTTGACTTCGCTCAAAAGAGACACACAGGAACCGTCCCCCCTGTCAACTCTTCGTCTCGCCACCTCAAGCATGGCCTCGGAAAAGTCGAGACCGACAACATGCGCGTCGGGGCACCGCGTGGCCAAGGCCAGGGCAATGTCGCCCGTGCCGGTAGCGACATCAAGAATATCGCTTGCCCCGGCACAAACGACCCGCTCCACCAAAGCCCGCTTCCAAAGGCGATGCAGACCAAGGCTCTCCAGGTCGTTCATCAGGTCATACCGATGGCTGATTCGCTCAAAGACATGATGAACCCACCGCGCTTTATCAGCGGGCGTCATGCGAGCGACCGAGTCCGCCGGCAGGGTGCCTTTTTGCACGGGCGCAGAGGCCGCAGGCAGTACACACAGTTCTGCGGGCATCAGAAGGTCGGTGGCTTCCTCCCGCTGATAACGGCGATAGCGACGGGGAGAACATGCCGAGCGTGAAGCGTGCGAGGGAGGCGCCGAATGCGGAAACCGAGTCACAACAGACCTCCAAGGGGGATGTCGCTGAGAATAGCTGCTGCCCAGGCAAGGTTGGCCCCGTAGCAGAACGCGGTCGCATTGCCCATCATCACCCGCCGGTTCTCAAGGTTATACGGCCCCGTTGCCACACGATGCAGCCGTTGCCGCAACACTACGGCCACCGCCAGGACAACAAGTACCCCGAGCGGCCAAAACAGCAGGCTCACGAGCAGCATCCAGGCAACTGTGCCCCAGGCCAGAACCTGGGCAAGACGCTGCGAGCGGGCGCGTCCAAGGAGCACCGGCAGGGTGCGCCGCCCCGCCTCAATGTCGCGCTCGATGTCGCAGGTGTTATTCGTCTGCATGATGAGCGCGATGGTGATGACCGGCACCACGCAGACGAGCAGCACCCACGGGGCCGCACTGAGGTCGAGTGTTACCACGTAAAAGGCCGCGAAGGTGATGAACAGCCCCATCACCAGACCGCTCAGTACCTCGCCAAGTGGCAGGAAGGAGAGCGGCTTTGCCCCTGCCGAATAGGCGACGACGACCCCGGCAGCCACAAGGCCAATACCAACGAGAATCCAGCTGGAGAGCACGACGGCCGCAAGGCCGGTGATCGCGGCGCCAGCGAGCAGGCCGATGCCAAAACGCAGGGCATCACGCGGGTCGATGTGGTTATAGACAATGGAGGCGTCGCTTGTATCGAGAACGGTCTTTGACGTGTCGGTGCCATTGAGAAAGTCGTGATAGTCGTTAAGCGTATTGGCGGCGGCCTGCAACAGCAGCGCGGTCAGCGTCACGAGCAGCCAGGCACCGCCCGTGCGCAGCAGAGACAGGGGCTCTCCAAAACCCACGCCCCCTGTTGCTATCGCCAGCGCCCCACCAACCACGGCGGGCATGAGTGCCGCCGCCCAGGTGGGCGGAGAGGCCAGCTCGATGGCGGCCTTCAGCGAGAAGGGGTGATACGCCCCGCCGCCGAGCGCGTCGCGCTCGCCCGGCATCCCCGGCGCATCCGGCATCCCTGGCGCCACTGGCGCACCCACTACCCCGCGCTCAGAGCTGAATAAACCAGCCGTCGGTGACACCCACGGCCTCCTTGATCTCGGCGCGTACCTCGGGCGGCACCGGCTCGTCCACATTCATCAGAATCAGCGCCATGACGGTCTTCTCCTCACGCACGCCCACCTCCATCGTTGAGATGTTGATGCCGTGATTCCCAAGAATGGTGCCGATTTTTCCGAGCTGTCCGGGCTTGTCCGCATATTTCTGGATGAACACATACTTGCCGGGAATCAGATCAAGCTTGTAGCCAAGCACGCTGACGACACGGAAGGTTCCTTCGGGCCCGCTGGTCGTAATCGCGACCTCCACGGGGCGCCCGCCGGCCAGGGCCTCGACGCTCACCATGCTCGCATATTCGGACCGTATGGGGCTCTTCTCCATTTTGACGCTGATGCCGCGCTGTTCGGCAAGATAGTTGGCGTTTACAAAATTCACCGGGTCGTCGGAGGAGATGGAGAGAATGCCGCGCAGGGCGGCCGTGCCCAACAGGCCCACATCGTTATGCGCCAGCTCGCCAAAGACGCGCACGGTGATGGACTCGATGGCTTCCTCGGCCAGCTGCGCGAGCATGACACCAACCGTCTGGCAGGCGTCGATGAAGGGGGTGACCGCGGTCATCACGTCGTCGGGCACCAGCGCGACGTTGACCGCCGTGGGAACCATTTTGCCCTCAAGCCCCAGCAGAACGTACTCGGCGGTCTGGACGCCGGCTCGAGCCTGAGCCTCGGTCGTCGAGGCACCGAGATGGGGGGTGAGAACCGCCGCATCCAGGCCATGCAGGGGCGAGGCCGTGCAGGGCTCCTTTTCATACACGTCGATACCGGCACCCGCAACCTTACCCGAGCGGATGGCATCGGCAAGGGCCTCGAGGTCATAGATGCCGCCCCGGGCCGCGTTTATCACATAGACGCCGTCTTTCATCAGCGCAAACTGCTCGGTGCCAAACATGCCGAGCGTCTCTTTGCTTCTGGGAAGATGCACGGTGATGAAGTCGGCCTGGGGCAGGATGTCCTCAAGTCTGTCGTACAGCACGACGCCGAGCTCCGCCGCCCGCTCGGGGGTGGCGTAGGGGTCATAGCCGATGCACTTCATCTCAAAAGCGCGCGCGCGCGCCGCGACCAGACCGCCGATGCGGCCGAGTCCAAAGATGGCAAGCGTTTTGCCATACAGCTCATTGCCCGTGAACAGGTTGCGGTTCCAGGCGCCCTCGTGCATGTTGGCGTTGGCCTGCGCGATGCGCCGGGCGCAGGCGAGCATCAGGGCGAAGGTCTGCTCGGCGGCGCTGATGACATTTGAGGTGGGCGCGTTGCAGACGATGACACCGCGCTCGGTGGCCGCCGCAACATCGACGTTGTCGATGCCCACGCCGGCGCGTCCGATAATCTTCAGGCGCACACCGGCCTCGATGACCTCGCGCGTTGCCTGTGTGGCACTGCGCACGATGAGCGCCTCGTAGTCGCCAATGGCGGCGATAAGCTCAGCAGGGCTCATCTCCAGCCTGACATCGACCTCATGGCCGGCCTCGCGCATCAGTGCGATGCCCTCTTCGGCCAGTTTCTCCGCAACCAGAATTCGCATATCGCTCATTTCTCCGCAACCAGAATGCGCATATCGCTCACGCCCCCATCAAGACGGCCTCTGCGGCCCTGATGCCGCTACCGGGCTCGAAGTCATGCCCCAGTTCGGCCAGCGTCATCTCCAGGGCGGCCAGGGTGGTGATAATGTCAAAGTCGCCAAAGTAGCCCAGATGCCCAATGCGAAAGATGCGGCCTGTGTAGTCGTCCTGTCCGCCGGCAATGGTCACTCCGTGCCGGTTTTTCATGATGCTCACAAGCTTCTTTCCGTCGAGCCCCTCGGGCACCCAGACAGGCGTAACCGCGTTGCCACGTCCACTGGGCGGCGCAAACAGCACAAGGCCCAGCGCCTCACAGCCGGCGCGTGTGGCCAGGGCCAGGCGGGCGTGGCGGGCGATGATGTTCTCAATTCCCTCCTCGCGCATCAGCTTCAGGCTCTCGGCCAGGCCAATCATCAGCGAGACGGCCGGGGTAAACGGCGTCGTGTCCTTGCTCAGGCTCTTTTGGTACTGCTTCCAGTCAAAGTAAAACTTCGGCAAGGTAGAGCGCTCGCAGGCCTTCCACGCCTTGGGGCTGACGGTGATGGCGGCGAGTCCCGGCGGCAGCATCAGGCCTTTCTGCGAGCCGGTCATCACGACATCGAGGCCCCAGGCGTCGGTTTTGCACGCGACGGCTCCGATGCCGGTAATCGAGTCGACAATGAGCACACAGTCGGGGTACTCGGCTACTATGGCACCGAGGGCCTGCACGTCATTGAGCACGCCGGAGGAGGTCTCGGACTGCGTGACGATAACGCCGCGGGCGGCGGGGTGCTGACGCAGATGGGCCTGAACGTCCTCGGGGCGCACCACCTGTTGCCAGCCGTATTCGAGGGTCGTGACGCTCAGGCCATAAGCCGTGGCGATGTGCTGCATACGCTGGCCGAACTTGCCGTTGTGGCAGATGAGCACCTCGTCGCCCGCGCTGAAGCAGTTGACGATTGAACTTTCCATGGCGCCGGTGCCCGAGCTGGCAAAGATGAGCACGTCGGAGGCCTCGGTCTCAAACACGTATTTGAGCCCCTCAACGCATTCGCGCACAACGGCCTCAAAGTCAGGCGTACGGTGGTGAATCATCGGCCGGGCCTGAGCGAGCAGAACCTCGCTGGGAACCGGCGTCGGTCCGGGCGTCATCAGGTATCTCTTCTGCATCGGGTATCTCCTCGTTGGCTCCTGGCGGTCGCGCGGGGTCGCGCGGGGTTGTGCGGGGTCGCGCGGGGTCGTGGTTGGCTCCTCGTTGGCTCCTGGTAGACCCCTCATTGATGCCTCGTGGATACAACAGTCGGGGCAATACGACACCAAGGGGTGTAAACTGCGATAATAGCACAAGAAGAGAGTGCGCCACGGAGAAGGAGGGATCATGAGTTCTGAGTACAAAAACATCTTCAACCCGATTACCATCAAAGGCCTGACCTACAAAAACCGTCTTGAGGTCTCGCCGCATGTGCCCGGCTGGGGAGCTGTCGACGGCACGGTAACCGCCGAGACCGAGGCGTTTTGGCGTGCCTATGCCCGCGGAGGCGCGGCGCTTATCAACATGGGCAACTGCGCCATCGACATGGCCGAGGCCAAGGACGAGGCGATGCAGATTGATCTTTCTCGCGATGAGGTCATCGTCGGCTTGAGCCACCTGAGGGAGACCTGCGCACAGTTTGGCTCGGTTCTCTCCCTCGAAATCAACCACTGCGGGCGCGGCGCGGGCAAGTATTACCCCGACCAGCTGCGCTATGGCCCCTCGAACATCCCGCTGCCCGACGAGGCCTTTGCCTACCACGCGCGGGGCGAGAAGGTTCCCGATGTCATACCGATGAGCACGGATAAGATATATGAGACCGTCGAAAAGTTTGCCCGGGCCGCCTCGCGCTGCAAACGCGCCGGCTTTGAGCACCTGCTCATCCACGGGGCGCACGGCAACCTCATCACGCAGTTTTTGAGTCCGATGTCCAACAAGCGCAATGACAATTACGGCGGCAGCCTGCATAACCGCGCTCGCTTTGGCGTGGAGGTCATGCAGGCCATCCGCGAGGCCATCGGCCATGACATCGTTATCGAGATGCGCGTCTCCTCAGAAGACGGCATCCCCGAAGGCGTGCAGACCGCCGAACTCATCGAGTTTGCCCGTATGCTTGAGGATTACGTGGACGTCTTTATCGTCTCCTACGGCATGATGGGCATGCCGCAGCTCCTGAACAAGATGATGGCGGGGCCATACCATCCCTACCTGCACAATCTCGAGTACATCAAGGCCTTTAAGGCGGGGCTCAAGCGTGCGAAGGTCTCCGCCGTGGGCACCCTGCAGAACCTGGATAACTGCGAGTATATCCTCGCGAACGGCTGGGCCGACTTTACCGCGCTGTGCCGCCCCTTTATCGCCGACCCGGCGCTTGCCAAGAAGGGCGCGCGCAATAAGCGCGACGAGATCAGGCCCTGTGTGCGCTGCATGCTCTGCGGCATCCGCGTCTCCAGCTGGTTTACCTGCGGCTGCTCGGTCAACCCCTACTCGGGCAAGGAGCTGGAGTTTCCCGAAGGCCGCGTGTATAAGACCGATGCCCCAAAGAAGGTCATGGTCGTCGGCGGCGGCCTGGCCGGCCTGCAGGCGGCCTGGTCGGGAACCGAGCGCGGCCATGAGGTGACGGTCTTTGAGAAGACCGATGTGCTCGGCGGCAACTTCAATCATGTGGGCACGCTTCCCTTCAAGCAGGACGCGCGGGCCTTTTACGAGTACTTCATGCCCAAGGCGACCTCCTGCGGCGCAAAATTCGTGCTGAACACCGAGGTGACCAGGGAGCTTGTCGAGAGCGAGAAGCCCGATGTCGTTATTGTGGCCGCCGGCGCTGAGCATATAAAGCCCCCCATTCCCGGCATCGACGGCGCTCACGTGCATTTTGCCCATGAGGCTGACCGGGGCACCGTCGCGCTTGGCAAGCGCGTCGCGGTTATCGGCGCCGGCACCGTCGGTCTGGAAAGCGCACTGAACCTGGCGCGTGAGGGGCACGAGGTGACGGTCATTGATTTTGTGTATCCGGAGAATATCGAGTCCATGACAGCCCGCTTTGAACTGCCCGCCCTGCTCGCTCAGGAGAAGGACACGAAGCTGTACTACGGCACCATCGTGGAGCAGATTGGTGCGGATACGATTGTCTGCCGCGACCGCACGAGCTGCAAGAGTTTTGAGGTTCCCTGCGACAACGTGCTCATCGCCGCGGGCCTGCGCCCCCGCACGGAAATCTACGAGGAGATTCTGCACAACAATGCGGTCAGCGAGTGCGACATCTACCTGGTGGGTGACGTAAAGGCGCCCCGGCAGATTGGGCAGGCCGTCAATGAGGCCTTTGACGTGGTAGTGCATATCTGAGAAACTGACGGGGGCCGTGCTTTTGCATCGACCCCCGTTGCTGTAGCCCCGTTGCTGTAGTGCCGTTGCTGTAGCCCCGTTGCTGTAGTGCCCCGCAGACTCTCAAGGAGGTAGCGCCATGCGACTTCTCACCCGTTCCGACTTCGATGGCCTGGCCTGCGCCGCCATTCTCAAGGATCAGGGCATCATCGATCACTGGAAGTTCGTGCACCCCAAGGATCTCCAGGACGGCATTGTTGAGGTGACCGACAACGACGTGCTTGCCAACGTCCCCTACGTGCCCGGAGCCGCAATGTGGTTTGACCACCACACCAGCGAGGAGGAGCGCGTCGGCTGGGCCACGGGCATTCCAGGCGAAAGTCGCAAGGAGGACAGCGCCGCGCGCGTGATTTATGAGTATTACGGCGGTTGTGAGAAAATGCCGTACTTTGAGGAGATGGTCAAAGCCGTCGATCTCGTGGATGCCGGCAAGCTCAGCAGAGAGGATATTCTCAAGCCCGAAGGCTGGGTGCTGCTCGGTTTCATCATGGATCCGCGCACCGGCCTGGGCCGTTTTCGCGAGTTTCGCATCCCCAATTACCAGCTCATGGAAGAACTCATCACCTACATCGTCCGCCATGACATCGCAGAGGTGCTCGCCCTGCCAGACGTCAGGGAGCGTATCGACCTGTACTTTGAGCAGGATAGACTCTTCCGCGAGATGGTTGTGGCGCACACACGTACCGAGGACAATGTCATCGTCACCGACCTGCGAGGCGTTGAGACCATCTACGCCGGCAACCGCTTCCTCATCTATTCGCTGTACCCCGAGCAGAACATCAGCGTCTGGATTATCGACGGACGCAACAAACTCAATGTCCCGATTGCCGTGGGTCATTCGATTCTCAATCGCAGCTCCAAGACCAATGTCGGCGAACTGATGCTCGCATACGGTGGGGGCGGGCATCCGCAGGTGGGCACCTGTCAGGTGGATTACGACGACGCAGATGGCGTGATTGCGGCAATTGTGGAGAAGTGCAGGCAGGACGGCTAGGCACGTGACATGCAGGATATCCTGACCTTTATCGGGCATGGCTTCTGCCACCAGATCCCCGAGCGCACCTTTATGTCGGGCGGTCTGTATTTTGCGGTCTGCGCACGGGACACCGGCCTGCACCTTGGTCTGGCCCTGGCGGTGATCTGTGCCTTTGTGCTGTATGCCCGGGCGCGAATCAAGCCGGGCGACATGCCTCCTGCTCTGGTTGTGGTCATATTGGCGCTGATGGTCGTGCCGATGGCCTTTGACGGGGTGACCTCCTATGCGGGCCTGCGCCCGACAACGAACACCATCCGCTTTATCACTGGCCTGCTGGCCGGTGTCGGCGTCGGCACTCTGCTCGCGCCCTTTCTGATTGGCCTGCGTCGCGACGCCGATGCGGACCTGAAAGCGTTCACGCGCCCGGCAATCACGGCGGCTCAGCTGCTCGCGCCGGTTATCGCAGGGCTTATCTTTCTTGTGGGCTTTCCCCTGCTTGGCCCCATCGCCCCCTTCATCGAGGCGGCGGCTTTCGTCGGAGCCGTGCTGAGCGTAAATCTGCTGCTCCTGTCGTTGTCGGCACGTCTGAGGCCGACGGGCAGTATCAGACGTTGGCTTGTGGTGGGCGGCCTTGCGTTCGTGCTCGCTGCCGGAGAGATAAGCCTCGCCGCCTTTGTGCGCGAACTGCTTTTCAGCTTTCTGCTCGGATGATTCCGGAGGCCGCAGGAGCAAGCTCCTGCGGCCTCCGTAGGCGGGGGGGAAGGGAGGGGGGTGTCAAGAAATCAGGGCATGATGGGAGTGATGAGGTCCTCATCATCAAAGCTGTCCTCGCTCTCTCTCCTGACAGCTGAGCGGCGCCGGGTGCTGAGCACCAGGCAGACAATCTCGGCGGTCAGAATGCTGAGCATCAGCAAGGTCCACAGATCAAGAATGGCCATGGGCCAGCTCAGCTCCTGGGTCGCAAAGAAGATGATGACGTTGACTGCCATGGCGATGATGCCGAAGACCAGAGGGGCAACGCTGCGCCGTTCGTGTTGCGTCAGGGCGAAGCGAATGCTGAAGACGAGGGCAACGAGCACCGCCACGATCAGCAGAATCAGATCGGCCAAAGACCAGTACATGGCGCTGAGGTCTACCACGAGCGATATCGGGTTTCCAAAAAGGTCGAATGTCAACATGGCGGGTTCCTCCAATACAGGCGGTTGTAGAAATCGCCGGCATCGTAACACCTCAAAAGGGGCCTGTGTGGGGTCTTCATAAAAAAACCATACAAACGATTGTTCACAAGACGACTCGGACGTGCATGGGCTCGACGTGCTGCCTGCGCGTGCGTGTGGGCTCGACATGCTGCCTGCGCGTGCGTGTGGGCTTGGCATGCGTGCCTGCGCGTGCGCGTGTTCGTGCTCGCCAGATTCTTCGTAGCCGTTTCTCGGCCCCGCAGCTCGCGCTTAGGCATACAATGAAAGCCTGTGGTTTGCAGGAGACCTCCTGACCTCTGAGGGAGGCTCTGCCGGGAGGAGGAGGCACCATGCCAGGCTTTAACAACTATCCGCACGTCTTTACCCCTTTTGCCATCGGGCGCATGGAACTGAAAAATCGTCTGGTTTTTTCGCCGGTGGTCAGTGGTCATGCCACCATCCGAGAAGGAGAGGTTACTGACAACCTTCTCGACTTCATCGGAGCCTGCGCTCGCACCGGGGTCGCACGCGTGGGCATCGGCGCCACGCCCGTGGACTTTGGCCGCGCCCGCGACTTCTTCGGCTGCCTGTCGGCCACGCGCGATACCGACATCGCCGGCATCCGCAGCCTTGCCGAGGAAGTGCATCGATACGACTGCAAGTTCTCCATCGAACTGCTCCATGCCGGACGCATCGCCCAGCCCGAAGCCCTTGCCGGGCGCAAGGCCTATGTGCCCTGGCTCGCGCCGGATATGGACCCTGACCACTTCATGCAGGTCGGTGAGGAGGAGATGGCCGAGGTTATCCAACTGTTCGTAAACGCTACCCGCCGCCTGGCCGAGGCGGGCGTTGACGAGGCGCTGATTCACGGGGCTCACGGCAACTTTGTCTCCGGCTTTCTCTCGCCTGCAACCAACCAGCGCACCGATGAGTACGGCGGCAGTTTTGCCAACCGCATCCGCTTCCCGCTGCGGCTTTTGAAGGCCATTCGTGAGGCGGTGGGCACAAGCATCAACATCGAATACCGCATCAGCCAAAACGAGTACGCCGAAGGCACCATCACGCTGGAGGAGATTATCTCCTTCCTGCAGCAGGCCTCGGCCTGGATTGATTCGGCGCATCTTTCGGGCGGCTGGATTTTTGACCCCAACTGGATTCGCAAGATGATGCCAAGCTACACCGAGCCGCGCAACCTGAATCGCGAGCGTACGGCCCTCATCCACCGGGCTCTCGACATTCCGGTTGTCACCGTCGGCAACATCACAACGATGGAGATGGCCGAGGACATCCTGGCTGCCGAGGACGCCGACCTTGTGGCGATGGCGCGCTCGTATCTGGCCGATCCGGAGTTCATCAAGAAGGCATATCGCGGCGAACCCGAGCTGATCCGCCCCTGTCTGCGCTGCATCGAATGCGCGGCTCGGCCCGGCTTTGGCGGCGGCGTACGCTGCTCGGTCAACCCCCAATGTGGACGCGAGACCAAATACGGCACGCTGCCTCCTGCGCCCGAAAAGAAGAAGGTCATGGTCATCGGAGGCGGGCCGGCCGGCATGCAGGCGGCGCAGATTGCCACAAAGCGCGGCCATGATGTGACGGTGTATGAGAAGGCCGACAGGCTGGGAGGGCGCCTGTGGGAGGCCTCGGTGCTCTTTAAGAAGGAGGACACTCACCGCGCGTACCTGTGGTGGAGCATCGCCGAGACCGAACGTCTGGGCATAAACGTGCGCCTGAACTGCGAGGTGACGCCGGAGTTTGCCCTGGCTGAGAAGCCCGATGTGATCATCAACGCCGCAGGTGGCGTGCACATCACTCCCCCAATCCCCGGTATCGAAGGCGAGCAGGTCGTCTCTGTGACCGACGCCGACCTGGGGCGTGTGGCGCTCGGCGAGCGCGTGGTGGTGATGGGCGGCGGCATCTCCGGCCTGGAGTGCGCCATCCAGCTTGCCCACGAGGGGCATACCGTGACGCTCATCGACGCGCTGAGGATGGAGCATCTGTGGCGCGAGGTGATGAACGAGCTGCGCAGCGGCCTTATCGAGCAGATGGAGCTGCATAAGGTGACGCTCATCGACGGGGCGACGATTACCGCAATCGAGCCGGGGCGTCTGAGGTATGTACGCGCTGGTGCGGGGGCTGGGGCGGGGGCTGGGGCGGCTGGTGCTGGTGCGGGGGCGGCTGGTGCGGGCGCTGAGACCATCGAAGGGGAGATTGAGGCCGACAGCTTTGTCGCAAGTTTTGGCATTGCGCGGGATACGGCCTTTAACCAGACGATACGCGAACTGATTCCGGAGGTCTACGTCGTGGGGGATGCCCGTGAGCCAAATAATATCTTCTGGGCAAACATGGACGGCTTTAATGTGGCGGTCGAGCTGTGACCGAACGGCTTTGTGACCGAACGGCTTAGGTCGAACAGGAACCGTGACTATCAACGGAAGGGAGCACGCATCATGGCAGGACGCATACAGGATAAGGTCTGCATCATCACAGGAGCTTCATCGGGTATCGGCGCGGCGGCAGCGCGGCTGTTCGCCGAGGAAGGCGGCAAGGTCGTGTTGGCGGCGCGGCGCGACAAGACCCAGCAGATCGTCGATGAGATACGCGCGGCGGGTGGTGAGGCGATATTCGTGCGCACCGACATACTCAAGCTCGAGGACATCGACAGACTGGTGGAGCAGACCGTTGAGACCTGGGGGCGCATCGACGTCTTTTATGGCAACGCCGGTGTGGGCAATTTCTTTGCCATCGAAGACATGGATCTCGAAAAGGACTTCGACTACATCGTGAACACCTTCATGCGCGCCAACTGGTGGGCCGCCAAACGGATTTTGCCCTATATGATGGAACAACGTAAGGGTGATTTTATCTTCACGACCTCGACGGCGGGCTATGAGGGAGTTGCCCCGGGTTCGATTTACTCAGCCGGCAAGGCGGCCATCCATCGGCTCTCTGCGGCTATCGCGGCCGGATACGGCAAGTACAACATCCGCTCCAACTGCGTTGTGCCCGCACTCATCACAACCGAGCTCTCCCCAGCGGGTGGGGCGATGGAGCAGATGCAGCTGCCCTACATTCCGATGGCGCGGCCAGGCCAGGCCCGCGAGGTCGCCTACGCGGCGCTGTTTTTCGCAAGCGACGAGTGCCGCTATGCGACCGGCGACGAGCTGGTCATCGCCGGGGGCATGAACCTCTGCATCCAGTATCCGACCATGGCGGCCGGCGGCGTGACCAACGATGCCTTTAACATTGGAGAAGGCGGCACGACGGTCGCAATCGACTAAACGACGACGGAAGGCGCGGACAAAGAGGTCGTGCGCCTGAGCCAATCCGCTGACTGCCTGATGAAAGATTGGGCGTTGCTCCCCTGCAGCATAAGGCTGTCAGGGGAAGACATTGCGTATGGTCAATGAGCCTTCGATGACCTGGCCGTCTGCCATATCTTCGGAGAGTAGATATTCACAACCACTTTCGAGTGCTGAAGCGATTATGAGCGAATCGTAATACGAATACTCATATTTGTCGTGAATGAAAAGGGCCTGCTTTACCGTGTCCCCACTGATGACAAAAAGTTCGTTAGTCCGGCATATCTTCTCAACGGCTGCTCCGATGCTCGACAGCTCCATCCGCAGCTTGCGGATGCACACGTTACAAAACTCGTTGAGGACCTGCGTGCTCACAACGCGGTCGAAGCGGCCAATCTGTGAGAGGGCCTGCCTGCGTTTGTCCTGTTCATCACCTGAATAAATATAGACGAATATATTTGTGTCGACAAAGGCTTTAGCGGCGGGCATTTGCCTCCTCCCGGTCAAATTGAAAACCCTTTGTAGAGAGTTGCAGTTCCGTGAAGTCATTCAAGGTCAAAGTGCCCGCCTTCGTCTTGTCCACGGACTCGCGAACGAGATCGGATAAAAGCATGACGTGGACTTTTTTTCCATGCACGGTATTTCTGTACTGCTCAGGAATGCGGATTGCATCGTTTTCCACGACTGCCTCAAATTGTATCGCGCTCATCGTAGGTATCTCCTTTGCGCTTTATTCCGGATATTCCCGGTTGCTTTCTCATTTCATTATATCCGCTTCACCATAACTCCTCAACGGCGCCAGAGAGGTCGGCCTCAGAGAGGAAGGCGCGGGTGTGTGCACGAGCAGGCTTGCAATCTCGACATGGGGCGTCTGAGGGAAGAGGTCAACCGGCACGGCCTGTTGCAGCTCGTAGCCGGCCTGCTCAAAACGTGCGACATCGCGGGCCCAGGTCGCCGGATTGCAGCTGATTGAGATGACGCGCTCGCAGGCGCTTTGCACGATGGCGCCAAGCGCTCCTTTCGTAAGTCCGGCGCGCGGCGGGTCAACAATACATGCGTCCACGGGGCCGAGGTCGGGCAGCTCACGTTCGGAATCGCCGCCAATCATCTCGCCAGCCAACCCGTTGAGCTCGGCATTACGCCTGAAGTCGCGCACCGAGAAGCCCACGCTCTCGACTGCGACGACCTCGGCCCCGGCCCCGGCCAGCGGCAGGGAGAAGGTTCCGCCCCCCGCATAGAGGTCGGCCACGCGCAGGCCGCGCAGTGACGACGCCGCGGGTGCGGGGGGCGCGGGCGCAGGTGCGGCCGGTGCCGCGCCCGCCGCATCCGCTGCCGCACCCCCCGCACCTGCCAAACCGCTCAGAAAACCCTTGACGAGCTCGATGAGGACTTCGGCCTGCGCGGTGTTGACCTGGAAGAACGAGGGGGCGCTTGTGTAAAAGCGCAGGCCCGCAAGCCGCTCAGCCCAGTATCCTCGACCCGCGAGCACCTCAACTTTGCGTACCTCGCGCATTCGCTCACGAGAGGCAACAAGGCGCACCACACTCGTAGCCCCAAGCGCATCGGTCACAAGCTTTGCCACACGGTCTCGGGGAAACCGGGCAACGGCGCCCGGCTCGGTCCACAGGGCAACTTCAAGTGAGCCGGTAGTCTCGCTGTGGCGCAGCCCCACCCGATAGATGCCCAGATCGCTCGACCCCTGAGCGTAGCGCAGGGCACCACGCAGAGCGCGCGGAGCTGCGGCGATTGCCTCATGCGCCAGCAGACAGGCATCCGGCGTGGCAAGGCGCTGCGTCTTGTCCCCCGGGTTGGCTCCTCTCCCATACAGGCCGAGCAGAAAGCCCTTCTCAGAATCATGGGCCGCAGCCAGCTCCAGTTTATTGCGATAGTACAGAGGAAGCGAAGGGCGGCATTGCTCCACAAGGGCCTCGGCGCGAACGGCGGAGAAGTGAGCGATACGTTCGAGCGCATCGACAAGCGTCGCCCGCTTGGCCAGAGTCTGCGACTCGTAGGCGATATGCTGCCAGCTGCATCCGCCACAGTGGGCATACAGGGGGCAGACGGGCTCAACGCGCACTGGCGAGGGCTCCACAATCTGGTCGATGTGGGCTTCGTAATAGCTGCCTTTATCTACATCGAGGACTATCTGGAGCAGATCGCCGGGCGCCGCGTCGGCGACAAAGACGACTTTGCCGTCTTCGGCGTGCGCCACGCCGGGGGCGTGATGCGCCAGCCGTTCGATGCGCACGGTCTGTCGGGGTTTCTGAATCGTTTGTGTAAACGAGTGTTTGTTCTTGTCCAAAAGGTCACTCCGCCTCGTCCCGTGTCATCCTGCGTTGCGCCCCGCGTCCCGTGCCATCTCACCCACTTTACGGCTGCTCCACTGTACCACTCTCGCTCGCTCGCTGTGGTTGCCGGTGCTATCTGATACACTTTCCCAGGCGCTATCCCCAAACAAAGGAGCGGCGATGCCCGCACATATCCTCATTGTGGAGGACGACGAGAACATCGCGCATATGATTGAGGCGACGCTTACCATCGGCGGGTATACAAGCGAGGTGCGTGCGGATGGCGAGAGCGCACTGACCGCGATTCTCAACAGGGACTATGACCTCATCCTGCTCGACATCATGCTGCCAAAGATTGATGGCTTTACCCTCTTTGAGCGCAAGGGCAACAAGCCCACGCCGGTCATCTTTCTCACGGCGATGGGCGACGTACCGAGCAAGGTAAAAGGGCTGCGGATGGGCGCGGAGGACTATATCGTCAAGCCCTTTGAGGCGGTGGAGCTGCTCGCACGCATCGAGGTCGTGCTGCGTCGCACGCAGGCGGGTGAGGCAACGCTGACGTATCGGAATATCACCGTTGACGTGAGTCGGCACCATGTGCTCGCGGATGGTCGTGAGGTGGCGCTGACCCCCAAGGAGTTTGATTTGCTGGCCTTTTTCATCCGCAACGTGGACATAGCGTTAACGCGCGAGCGGCTGCTCTCGGCGGTCTGGGGCTACAGCTATGTTGGCGAGACCCGCACGGTGGACACCCACATCCAGCAGCTGCGCAAGAAGCTCGATTTGCACGAGGCGCTCGTGACGATTCCCCGGCTCGGCTATCGCCTTGAGCGTTCCGACGCTTTGTAAACCACCGTTGGAGAGAGGGACGGGGAGAGTGACCGGTCTTTGAAGCTCTGGCAGAAGATATTCCTGCTCACCCTCACGCTGGTGATTATCGTCGTCAACGTGACCTCACTGGTGCTTTTGGCCAGCAACCACAATCTGGCCATCGAGCGCGAGCAGCAGACCGCTGTCTCGCGTCACGACTATCTCGTCGCGGAGATGCAAAACAGCATCATCTATACGCAGCTTGTCCAACGCAGCATTTCGCTGCCCGACGAGGAGGCGCTCGCCGTGGCCTTTGACGTGCTTGACCGGCAGCGCAGCAGCGAGGCTGTGGGGGCGACGCTTTACGCACGGGGTACCGCAATCCATTCCGTGAACGCCCAGCCCATTCAGGCCGAACTCTCACTTCTGGAGCAGGCCGACTACTCGTCAAACATCGTGGAGGAAGGGGGGCGCACCTATCTCATCCTCGTCTCCAGCCTCACGCTCAACGCGCAGCCCTACCAGCTCGTCAGCTCCTACGACATCAGCTCCATCTACACCCTGTTTAACACGGACTTTAATCAGGTGCGTATCGTCGGCACCATCTCGGCGCTGCTTGTCGCTGGCATTCTGCTCGTGCTGGTCCGCATTCTGCTCAAGCCATTGCGCAACCTCAGCGGCACCACCCGCAAGATTGCGGAGGGCGATTTGGAGCGGCGCGCGCCTGTTCAGGGCAACGATGAGATATCAGAGGTCGCGCGCAATCTGAATACCATGGCCGATTCCATCGAGCACAACGTCACCGAACTGGCACGTCTCGCCGAGTCGCGACGCGTCTTTATCGGCAATCTCGCGCACGAGATGAAGACGCCGCTGACCTCGATTCTCGGTTTTGCCGACCTGCTGCGGGTACAGCGTGAAGTCTCCGAGGACAACCGCATCGAATACGCCAATGTCATCGTCGCCGAGACGCGGCGCCTGCAGGGCCTTTCTGGCAAGCTCATGGAGCTGCTCGCCATGGGCAACACCCAGCTGACGCTTGAGGAGATTGACCTGCGCGCGCTGGCCACCGAACTCGGCGTCGCCCTGCAACCGATATTCTCCAATCAACAGCTCACCTTCCGTGAGCGCTTTTCCGCAAACGCTGGTGAGCCGATGCGGATAACCGCCGACCGTGAGCTGATAAAATCGCTCATCTACAATCTTGTGGACAACGCGATAAAGGCCTCTTCGCCCGGCAGCACCATCACCTTTTCGGTAGAGCGTGCGCAGGGTGAGCACGGCGGCGGGGCGAGCGAGGGGCGGGGCAGCGGGGACGAGGGTCGCGTCAGCGTGGGCGAGGGCCGCGGCGGGGCGAGCGGCGGGGTGGGCTCGGGCGAGGGTCGCGGCGGGGCGGGCTCGGGCGAGGGTCGCGACGGGGCGGACGAGGGAGCGGGGAACGTCAGCGTGGGCGAGCAGGTGGAACGTGCCGGCGAACAGGCAAAGCGCGAGGGCGCGGCGGAGCGCGGTGCGCCTGACAGGCAGACGGAGCGTGTCAGCGAGAGAGAATGGGCGGGCAGTCTCGATCATCAGGCCGTTACCCTGGCAATTACAGACGAGGGTGTGGGTATTCCGGCGGATCAGATTCCCCTGCTCACCGAACCCTTCTATATGCTCGATAAGGCGCGAACCCGCAAGGCGGGCGGTGCGGGGCTCGGGCTGGCACTCTGTGCAGAGATTGCGCGGGTACATGGCAGCAAACTGGTCATAGAAAGCGGCCCGGGCTCGGGCACCCGGGTCAGCGTGACCTTCTCCCGCGCCGCATTGCGGGCAAGCAGGGCTGCGGAGGCCGAGGCCGCCACCGGAGCCGAGCCCGGAGCCGACACCGAGCCCGGAACCGCCCAGGCCGCCACCGACACCGAGCCCGCCACCGACACCGAGCCCGAGCCCCTGGAGGAGGTGCACGATGGCCGATGAGCAGCGCGACCTTCTGCGCCAGACAAGCTGGTCGGCAACGGCAGCGGACGAAAAGACGACAAAGTCCCGTATCCTTTCCGCCTATCCCGCTACCCGCTCAAACCTCCTGACCCTGCTGCTCGCCATCGTCATCATCGCTGGCGGCTATCTCGTGCCAACCCTGCTCTACCCGATGATGGACCGCTCCCGCGAGGTGACGGTCGTGCTCAAAGACCCCGCGACCGATTCGCTTGCCACCCACGTCTTTCCCGAGCCGGTGCCGCTGTATCCCTGGAATCTCTACCGCATTGAGGATTGTCGAGCCCTCCTGTCTTCGGAGCGTTCGCTGCTCAGTGAGCGCGGCGTGGCCGACTTCCTCTTGGCCTCGCTGACAGATCGTGGTCTCGTCCTGCCCCTTGACGAGAGTGGTCTTGCCGATACCGCCTCCTATCGCGAGACGATTATCGACGGCTTTAGCTACCTCGATGTGGAGCAGACAAGCGAACCGGACTGCTTCGTGTTGGTGGACCTCGATGTCGACGCCGACGGTGTGCCCGACATCAGTTGCGCGGTCGACCACAGCGGCACCGTCATCTCGCTCATCTTCCTCGCGCCTCAGTGGGATACGGTAAGCCTGACCGCTGAGGATTATCCACCCCCTGAGGCCGAACCTGCAGAAGGCGTTGCAGAGAACACCGCTCCAAATTCTGATGCCGCTGCCGTGCCGGGGACTGAGACTCCGGGCGATGAGGGTGTCGAAGGCGAAGGCGGGCCAGACGACGAGGCCGCGGCTGGGAATACAGACGAGCTTGATAGTAATAGTGCAACCGCAGGCGAGGGCGAGGGTGAGAGCGGGGGCGAAGGTGTAGGTGAGGAGGCGGACGGGGCGGCCGAACCGATAGAGACCATCAATCTTGAGTATCTGCCGATGGAGGAAGACGAACGGCTCTGGGCCTTCTCCTATGCCACAATGCACGAGGCCACGGCCTTTGAGCAACCCGATCTGGCAGCGGCCTTTGCCGTGCTCAATGAGAGTTTTCAGTACCGATATGGGTATTCCTACCGGCTCTATCTGCTCTTCCAAAGCGGAAAAGCCCTCGATGCGGAGGAAGCCGAGGCCACGGAGAGCGGCGGGGGCACGGAAAGTAGCGAAGCAAAGGAAGACAGCGGGGCCACGGAAAGCGGCGAAGCAACGGAGAACGGCGAGGCAACGGAAAGCGGCGAGGCCGCAGAGCGCAGCGATGCCGCCCTCATCTTCCCGCTCACTCCAACCGTCTTTGCCACGGCAGAAAACCTGCTCTATATCTACGACCTGCCAGAAGGAGCGCGGGCAATCATCTACCTCGACCCAGCGACAAAGCGCTGCGTCGGCTTTAATCTCATGTCGTCCTGACTCGGAATGCGGGCTTGATGTGGCCATAAACACCGCAGAGGCTTTTACAGTTTCCTGACACCTGTCTGACCAAAGCCGTATAGAGGGGGTTTAGGATGGTACCTGATTGGAAAACGATTTCGTTGCTCCTCTCACCGAAGTCGGGTCGGAAGGCAGTGTATCCCCTGGGTTAGTTCTTCCTCCTTGTGATCCACCCAACCTCCTTTCTTCCTCCTGCCTCCCTCCCCGACTTCAGCCGCAGGATACGCCAGCCAGCCAGACTGGCGCCTTGCCGCGGCGACACAGAAGCCCCGTTCCTCTCGGCGGAACGGGGCTTTTTGCGCACCACGCTTCACACAACATCACAGGGCGTCTGCCCCGCTGGGGCAGACGCCCTGTGATGGTCGGGACGACAGGATTTGAACCTGCGGCCCCTTGACCCCCAGTCAAGTGCGCTACCAAACTGCGCCACGTCCCGACATTGCACGAAAAGGCGGCTTTTGCATGGGGGTAAGCCGCGAGTGATTATGGTAACGGTTGAGAGGCTCGGGGGCAAGAGGGCGACGGACAGGGGACGGTTCCTCTGTCCTGCGTCCCTTTTGTCAACTCCGGTCAACTCCGGCGGTGCCTCAGATTGGTGTTGCGTGCCACAAGCAGGGCTGTGGCCGCAGCCAGGAGCGCGAGGACAAGCGCGATGAGCGCAGCCGCGCTGTCACCGGTTGCGGGTGTGGAGGTACCCGAGCCTGTGCCACCTGCGCCGCTGCCACCACCGGAGGTTTCGCCTCCACCACTACCACCAGAGGCTTTGACCGTCAGCGTGAGAGGTCCTGCGCTGCCATCGCTAAACTCTGCAAAGAAGGCATGGCTGCCAGGAGCAAGCGTTTTGAGGTAGGCTTCGTGTAAGGTGATGATGGTAGAGCCAGAGGTGACGGTATAGTTGGTCTCGGCAACGGTTGCGTTGCCGAGGATAAGACGTACGAAGTCGTTTCGGTCCGCATCGATACGCACACGTGCCTCACCTGTGCCTGACCAGGCAACAAAGGCATCAAGGATGGGATAGTCATAGCGAAGAGCCAAGGTGGCCGCACCTATCGCGGCCAGTGCAGCATCTATCTGTGCCTGTGTGGCGTTTGCATCTGCTAACACGGCCTTACCGGTGGCGATGGCATCCTGCAGTGCACTCCAGGTCGCATC
>JAISLY010000058.1 GCA_031277035.1 Coriobacteriales bacterium
GTCTGCTTGCCGATGCCGTCAAAGACCTTGGCCGCCGTGTAGTTTGTGATGTCGTGCGTGACCGTGAAGGTGCCAAAGGCGCCCGAGCCCTTTGCGTGCATACGGCGCTCGGGAATGACCTCGCGGTCGAAGTGCGCGAGCTTCTCCAAAAACCACACGTCCTGCACGAGCATGGGCCCGCGAGAACCGACGGTTATCGTGTCGGTATTGTTGGGAACCGGCGCGCCTGCCGTTGTGGTGAGCTTGTGATCGGTTGGGGGGGTGGGAAGCGGTGCGGGTGCGTCGGGAGTGTTCTTGCTCATGGGAGACTCTCCTTTCCAGACGTACGACAGATGCGCGACAAGCCGCTTGGCGGCTCACGCTTCCAAACGTGCGGTATGACAGGCGACAGATTGGATAAAAACCGCGCAGAACGCTGCGCGAAGACCATGCTGCGCCTCCGATTGCCACAATACAGCAATGAGTCCGATTTGTCTCTGCCCCTCACCGAAAGAACACTGCTATACTCACGACATGCGATTACTGTCTCAGATCCTGAAATTCGGCATGGTTGGCGGCCTTGCGTTCCTTATCGACTTCGGCCTTCTGGTGCTCCTTACCGAGCTCGTCGGGCTCAACTATCTGGTCAGCGCGACCATCTCGTTCATAGTCTCGGTCATCTTCAATTATCTGGCAAGCATGCGGTTTGTCTTCGCACACAAAGAAGGCCTTACGCGCCAGAGGGAGTTTGCCATCTTTGTCGTCTTGAGCGTCATCGGCCTGATCTTAAACGACCTGATCATGTGGGTCGGTACCGACCTCGGCGGCATCGATTACCGCCTGACCAAGATTGTCGCGGCAGCCCTGGTCATGGTCTGGAACTTTGGCACCAAGAAAGCGTTCCTCGATGCCGGGCGCACCTGACGGGAAGCCTCCGATGAGACTCCACCACTCGGCGCGCAACCTCGCCGTCAGCTGGGGCGGGCAGGCGCTGTTCCTTGTCACGAATCTCGTTGCCCTGGGCATCTTTGGAAGACAGATGCCGGAGGGCGCCAATACCGTCATGGCGGTCTTTACGAGCCTGCTTGCAACCTTGAGCCTTGCCGAACTGGGTATTGGCAGCGCCATCATCTACGCCCTGTACGAACCGCTCGCCAAACACGATACCGAGAAGATCCGCTCCCTCATGCGCCTGTTCAGGCGCGCCTATATCTGCATAGGCATCGGAATCTTTCTTGTCGGATGCGTTCTGTTGCCCTTCCTCCAGGAGCTCTTCGACGGCGATGTGGGCATCTCGCTGTTTGACCTGCGCCTGTACTTCATCTGCTACCTGGTCAATTCCTCCATCTCATATTTCTTCTCGTACAAAGGTGCGCTCATCCAGGCGGATCAGCAGAAATACATCCTGGCTCTATATCAGTACGGCTTTCAGGTGCTTATGAATATCGCGCAGATCATCGTTTTGCTGCTCACGCAGAGCTTCCTGCTCTTCCTGGTGTGCCAGGTCGCCTCGACCTTTCTCCAGAACCTCTTCATCTACCTCAGGGCGAACCGCATGTATCCCTACCTGCTTGGCCGCAGCGAGATACAGCCCATCGACCCGCCCACGCTTGCCACCATAAAAAAGAATGTCGCCGCGCTGGTCATGCATAAGCTCGCCTATGTGATTTCGACTCCGGCAAGCACCCTGATCATCTCGATGGGGATTCCCCTGAGCGTCAATCCGACCGCCGCCGCAAGCTATGGGTACTATTACACGACCATTGCTCTTTCGTTGACCCGCGTGATGGACCAGATATTCGACGCCATCGTGGCCAGCGTGGGCAACCTCGCCGTCACCGAATCTTCCGCACGGCAGCTGGAGGTCTTTAAGACCGCGTTTTTTGTGAATGCCTTTGCCTACACGGTAACCGCCGTGCCCCTGCTGTGCGTATTCAATCTCTTTGTCAGCGAGCTGTGGGTAGGGCCGAACTATGTGCTCCCCGTTCCGGTGACGGCGCTCGTCGTTGCCCTGTACTTCTTAAAGGGGATGCGTTCGGCGGGATTGAGCTTCACCAACGCCTATGGCCTGTACTGGTTTACCAGGTGGAAGGCCGTTTTGGAGACGGCGGTGCTCCTCGTCTTGAGCCTTACTCTGGTGCACTTCTTTGAGATTGCCGGTGTTCTTGCCGCTGGCATCATCACAACCGTCTGCGTCTCGGCAATCTACGAGGGCGTCATGCTGTTCAGGCATGGCCTCAAAACCTCAAGCCGCGGCTACTTTGTCAGCTTTGCCCTCTATACGCTCCTCGCCTGTGGCCTGGCCGTTGCCGCCTGTGGCCTGACCGCGCTCATCCCCCTGTCGGGGATTGCCGGCTTTCTCGTAAAGGGTATCTGCGGCCTGCTTATTGCCGCCGGTGGCTTTATCGTGCCGTTTTGTCGAAGCCGCGAGTTTGCGGAATGCGTGGCGATGGCGCACCGCCTGATGACCAGCGTGCGGGCACGGCGGCAATAGCGCCGGGGGCGAGGGCGAGCACAAGGGGCCGCGGGGCGGGGCGAGCGGGGCGAGCAGGGCGAGCGCGAGAGCGAGGCGGAGGCAACGCGAGAGCGCGACGGGGAGCTTTGCGCGCAGCCTCTCCAGCCGCCCTACAGCTCGGTGATGTCGGTGTTCGTGCGCTGCTGGGCCTTCTTGGCGGTACGCATGAGGAACTCGGCGTTGTTCTGCGTCTGCTTCAGCGACTTGATGAGCATCTCCATCGCGCGTTCCGTGTTATTCATGTTCGCGAGAATGCGGCGCACCGCCCAGATGAGCGGTGCTTCCTGTGCATCGAGCAACAGCTCCTCCTTGCGGGTACCTGAGGAGATGGGGTCGATCGCGGGAAAGATGCGACGGTCGGCCAGGGCTCGGTCGAGCTTGAGCTCCATGTTGCCGGTGCCTTTGAACTCCTCAAAGATGACCTCGTCCATCTTCGAACCGGTATCGATCAGCGCTGAGGCCAGAATGGTGAGCGAGCCACCGCCTTCGATGTTACGGGCCGCGCCGAGGAAGCGCTTGGGCGGGTAGAGCGCTGTGGAGTCCACGCCGCCAGAGAGGATGCGGCCCGAGGCCGGCTGTGCCAGGTTGTAGGCACGCGCAAGCCGGGTGATGGAATCGAGCAGAATGACCACGTCGCGGCCGGTCTCGACAAGACGCTTGGCGCGCTCGATGACGAGTTCGGCAACCGCGATGTGGTTCTCCGAAGGCATGTCGAAGGTTGAGGAGACAACCTCGCCGTGGATGGAGCGCTCCATGTCGGTGACCTCCTCGGGGCGCTCGTCAACAAGCAGGCACATCAGATGCACATCGGGGTTGTTCGCGCTGATGGCGGCCGCGATGTCCTTGAGGATGGTGGTCTTGCCGGCCTTCGGCGGAGAGACGATGAGTCCGCGCTGGCCTTTGCCGATGGGTGCGACGAGATCGATGGTACGGGCGGTGATGGTGTTCGATCCGTGCTCCATCATCAGTCGCTCGTCAGGGTAGACCGGTGTGAGGTCGGCAAAGCGGCGGCGGTTGCGGCTCTCTTCGGGCAGTCGCCCGTTAATCGCATCAATGCGATGGAGGGCCGCGAACTTCTCATTTTCGCGCGCAGGGCGTATCTGACCGGTCACCTGGTCGCCTTTGCGCAGGCCGTTGCGACGAACCATCGACATGCCAACATAGACATCGGTCTCTCCAGGCAGATAGCCAGACGTGCGCAGGAAGCCATAGCCCTCCGGCAACAGGTCGAGAACCCCCGCGCAGGGCATAAAGCCTTCGGCCTTGACCATCGCGGCCAGAACGGCCTCGATGAGTTCTTCCTTTTTCCGAATCAGGGTGATGTCGAGCTCAAGCTCGGCGGCCTTCGCACGCAGTTCGGCAATCTTTAGGCCCTTGAGGTCCTCACGATTAACCTGCGGGCCCATATTCTGTTCGCGGTTGTTGAAGTTCTGGCGGCGTTGGCGGCGGTTGTTCTGCTGAAAGTTATTCTGCTGAAAGCCGTTTTGCTGAAAGCTGCCCTTGCCCGGCGCATTGCGGCTGTTCTGGCCACCCTGTCTGCCCTGCTCGGCGGCGGGTGACGGGCCTGATGCAGGGCGGGGCGCGGGGCGGGACGCGGCAGGGGCCGGAGCCGGAGCGGGGCCCGCAGTGGCGGGCGCGGACGAGGCTGGAGCCGGAGCCGCAGCCGCAGCCGCAGCCGCAGCGGGAGCCGCAGCCGCAGCCGCAGCCGCGGGCGCGTCTTGGCGTGGGACGGAGAGCTCGGAGGGTGTGGCGGGCTCGGAGAGTGGAGCGGGGGCGGAGGATGTGGCAGGCTCAACAGGCAGGGGGTTCTTTCGCGGACGCCCGCGGCGGCGCGGGGCGGGCTGCCCCACGGGGCTCTCGGCAACGACAGACGTCGGGGGCGTGAGCAGTGGCTGCTCGGACATCGGCTTTTCTATCATGCGTTGTCTACCTTCTTCCAATCCTCCTGAAAAGCGGCCAGGCCATTTGTGGTCAAGGGGTGCTCGACACACTTCTTCAAAACCGAGAAGGGGACGGTGGCGATGTCCGCGCCGATAAGAGCTGCCTGCGTGACGTGCTGGGCAGAACGGATGGACGCGGCGATGACCTCGATTCTCTCCCCGTTTACTCCTGTGTCGGCGAAGTCGTAGTTTTCCAGGCTGCGCACGATATTGGCGAGATGTTCGATGCCGTCCTCAGAACTGTCGTCAAAACGACCGACAAAGGGGCTCACATAGCGGGCTCCGCTGCGAGCGGCAAGTATCGCCTGAGGCACGGTGAAGCACAGCGTCATGTTCACGCGGATGCCCTCGTTGGCAAGCGCCCGTGTCGCGGCAAGGCCCTCGACCATCGTCGGTATCTTGACAACGACATTCGGCGCGATGCCGGCCAACTCGCGCCCCTCGCGAATGAGGGCGTCGCGGGTCAGGCCCATGGCCTCAGCTGAGACCGGTCCGTCGATAAGCGCACAGATGCGGGCGATATGGGCTGGAAAGTCGGCCAGTTTGCCGCCAATGCGGGCATACAGACTCGGATTGGTGGTCACGCCGGCAACGGCGCCCCAGGAGGCGGCTTCCTCAATCTGCACGAGGTCTGCCGTGTCGAGAAAAAACTTCAACGTGGTACTCCTTCTTTGGTTATGCGCCCGAGCGCGTTGGGGAGGATGGTCGTATGGATAATCGTGCGAACTGCTCCGTCTTCGTGTCGTCCCCGCACACGTACCAAAAAGGCGCCGCAGGATGTGTGAAGGGGATTGGTCTGTCACCACCATACCATATTTTGGGCGGAGGGAAGAGCGGAGAGCGAGGAATTTTATGTTGAGAAGGCGCGACACAGCGTGATGGCGTGGGGCGGGAAGCTGGCCGAAAGCGGAAAGGTGGCCGTCACGCTGTGTCGCTCTACTCTTCGGGGCGCTACGATACGGGCCTTTCGAATCCGGATTGCCCGCCGGTATTCTCGCCATTGTTCCTGTCGTCATCGACCTCTTTTTTCACCACGAACTGAAGAGCGACCAGCGCGAGGTGGCCCAGGAAGACCAGGCCGATGAGCGGAGTCCAGCGATCGATCCAGGTCATCGGCAAGGTTATATTCTCAAGCACGAAGAACAGGACGATTGGAACGATGCCCAGCAACAGTGCGGGAACCTTCAGGCGGCGCAGACGGCGCTTAAAGACCCTGGGCTCCGCCGTGCCCTCCCTGCCAGCCGCACTGGACGCCGCGCTGGACGCCGCGCTGCCAACCACCGGAGGAACAGGCTGGAACGGTTCGCTGCTCGCCTCACGCGTATCCTCCTCAGGCTCATTGCGTTTTTGCCTGACAATCGTGTAGAAGAGCACGAGTGCGTTGAGTACGGCAATCAGGGACAGGATCAGATTCAGCAGCGACCAGGCCTCGGTAAAATCAAGGCTTCCCAGAGGTATGATGCCACCGATAATCACGACATCTTCGCAGTCAGTAATCTCGTCGGGAATCTCAGTTGGACTGGGCGGGACTGCTCCACGCGGAGCCGAGCCATCCTGGCCGGGAGGCTGCGTGCTGCCAGGCGCACTCGCAGACGGTGGGGTGGTGCAGCAGCCGCCTCCAGCGCCTCCTCCTGCGCCGCCTCCAGCACCGCCGCCAGCGCCACCGCCACCACCGCCAGCGCCACCACCACCGCCTGGCGACGGGGTCGCCTTCCAGTGGGCCACAAGCGTGATGCCGTGTGCAGGCATCAGGTCGGTAATGAAGTTCCAGGCGGAGGCCTCAGCCGGGGCCAGGAACCAGCCGGTGAAGGTAAAGCCGGCACGCGTGACGCTCTGGTTGGCGATCGGACGGCCTTCCTTTGCCATGACGGTAGCGCTGCCACTGCCCCAGTTCGCACTGCCGCCGTTGGGGACGTAGGTCACCTGATAGGACGGAATGACATAGTAGCCGGCGTTAAAGTGGTCAACCTGAGCGCCGTATCCGCTGCCAAGGCTGTTGACCTGATGCGCCCTGAGATTGCGGGCGGCCGTGTAGGCCCAGGTGTAGCGGTTCTGCGCATCGTAGGCTGGCTCCATGCGAGCCGTGGCGCCATGATGCGGACCTGCGACCGTAAAGGACAGGTTCTCCGGGTCGGAGTTGTAAAACGCCACCTGATAGGTGTCGGTCTTGCTCACAGGGATGCGCAGAACCGCGCTTGCCGGAATGCCGTAGCTGCTGTCCTCGGCAAAGAGGTAATTGCCGTCGGCGTTTGTCGTCGTCGTGGCGACGGGCGTAGAGCCGCCGTTTTTGTAGAGGCGTACGGTCACCCCGTCGCGTGGGCGGTCAGCGGCGTCGGTGGCGCGGCCGTTGCGGTTGGCCACAAGGACCCCATCGCCATAGGCAGAGGCTGTCGGGCCCTCGTTCCAGGTAAAGCCGCCTATGTGGATGAGCGGAACGATGCCGGCATCGATGTCGTGAGCCGTTGCCGCTGTCTTGCCAAAGCTGATGGCAGCCGCAAAGGCCCGTGTTGCGTGAGCGTCTCCGTCGGCGGGACGCGCGTCTGAGTCGCTTGCCGCTGTAGCGGGCGGCTGCGTGACGAGAGCCTGCGTCCATTCAAGTTCCCAGGTGTCACGATAAACGTCTTTCAGTGCCGTGCTGTCAAACTCGACCGTATAGGAGCCACTCAGCAGCCGCCTGAAGGCGTAGGAGCCGTTGGCGTCCGTCGTCGCCGTCGCAAAGGGGGTCGTGGCGCCATTCCGGTAGAGATTCACGGTGAGACCCTCAATCAGAGCGGGAGTCGTCTCGCCCGCGACGCCCTCATCGTTTTGAATCCCGTCGTCGTTGTAGTCAAACCAGGCCCTCCCCAAAAGAGCGGAAACCTGATACAGACCGGCGTCAACATGTGAATCGGGGGCGGTAAGGGCCGCGGTGCGAGCACGGGCATAGCCTCCATCGGCCTCAGGGGTCAGTCCAGCTGTCAGCGCATCGGAATCGGAGGAGGCATTGCCGCCCTGATATGGTTTCGTCCACTCCCAGAGGGCGGTGTCTGGATTCGTGAATGCAACGAAGTAGCTCACGCCTGAGCCAAACGCAATGCCCTCGAAAGCTGAGCCCGGGACTTTGCTGAAGACATAGCGTCCATCAGCTGCCGTGGTCGTAGTTGCAAGGGCGCTCTGAGAGCCGTTTGAGGAGGAGAAGAGCGTAACCGTGGCACCGGCGATGCCGGGCTCATCTGACGGATTGCCCTGGATACCGTCGTAGTCGCGATCGTCCCAGAGCAGACCGGAGATGCTGTTGGTCGCAGGTGTGATACCGGCGTCGTAATGGTTCAGATTTGTCCCATAGGTGGTCGCTGCCGAGGACCCCTCTGCTGCATATGCTATGCGAATAGCATCGGTTGCAGCCAGAGCGCTGCTGCGATCAGCCCCGGGAGAGACGTTTGTTGGAACAGCGCGGTTGTCACAGGAGCCGCCGCTTGGGGCCCATCGATAGGTCTCAAAGGCCGAACTCACCGCAGAACGGTCAAAGTGCACGCGATACTGCCCGGGGGTCAGGCCCGAGAAGCTGTAGGTATGCGCCGTCGATCCCGCGCTGTCGGGCAGCGTCAGCGCAGTCGCGTTGGAGGCGATGCTCGGATGCGTTGCCGCCGTCACGTTCTGCCAACTGGCCCCGTTATCGCCCGAGAACTGCAGCTGCACCGCGAGTGTGCCGGTGGAGGGATTTGTGGGCGCATCGTTTTTCATGCCGTCGTCGTTCGCGTCACGCCAGAAGAGGCCAGAGACTGCCGAGGTCTGAAGCATGCCGCAGTCGAGCTGTGCGTTTGTAAGCGTCGCATCGTTGCCAACGACACCGGTACGGCCCCTCTCCGCGCCGCTTTGCGCAACGTCTGAGTCGCTGCTCTCCGGACCGCTCTTCGCAAGCGTATAGATCCACTGTGCGCCAACGGGTACAGAGGGCAGTTCGAAGGCGATTCGGTAGCTCTTGGAGAAGTCGATTGCCTGTGGACGGCTATCGGGGCCGGTCAGGTCATTCAGAGCAAAGAAGCGGTAGTGGCCATTGACATCCGTCGTCGTCGTGGCGATGGCAAGGGCGTAGTTGTCCTCACTCCAATACAGTGTGACTTTCACGTCCCGGAGCGCCGCGTCCATCTCATCAGGACCGCCCGTGATGTTGCGTTGGCCGTCGTAGTCGCGATCCTCCCACACGGTGCCAAAGAGGTACTTGCCAAGGGGCACAAGGCCGGCAGCGTTGTGTGTCGAGGTCGACGCGTAGCCGGGATTGATGCTCGCGTGTGTGCTTATCGCCCGGTCAACCGTGCGATCGGCAGTCGGTGTCGGCGGAGTGTTGCTCACCGGGAAGACGTCGGAATCCGTGCCCTCATCGCCTCCCTGGTCAAGCTTGGCCCACTGGTAGGTATAGGAGGCATTGACCGCCATGGTCGATTTGTCGTAGAGCAGTCGATAGCTCGCGGTCTCCTGCGCGGGAATCCTCAGATCGGTAAAGCGATAGCTCCCATCGAGGGTAGAGCTTCTCACGCCCGCGACGCCATCCGGCCACACGGCCCAGGTAGCACCAGAGTCAACCGAGCGCTGCAAAGTCACCTGCACGCCGGCCAGGCCGGGCTCACCGCTGTCCTGGATGCCGTCGTCATCGATGTCCTCCCAGACCAGTCCGCTGATACTGCTTGCGCGAGCGAAACCGACATCCACAAAGGCACGGTCGGTGCGCACCTGGTACCAGTCGGTGCTTCCCGCGGCAAAGCTGCCCAGGTCGTTTGTCGTGTCTGTAGGATAGGCATCGGAATCCTTGGAGGGGAAGGCGAGATTGGAGTATTCAAGGTCATCGGCGGGGTTGCCCTGATCCTTCAGGGTAAAGGAGTAGGTGCTATCCGGCGCCGAGAAGCGCAGCTGGTATTCGATGCGGGTAGCGGTCATCGCAGAGGTCCAGGTCGGATACGACGATGGCAGGCCGCTGAAGGAATAGGCGCCGGCAGAATCGGTCTCAGTCGGGAACACAACGCTCATGGGAGGAAGCGTCTTGCTGACGGAACCCGCAACTTCGGTCCAGGTATCTCCGCCGTCGTTTGTCGTCAGGGTGCGCTGCCAGAGCTCGATGGGTACCTTGGGCAGCGCATGCTCGCCGGAATCCTGGATGCCGTTGTAGTTGCTGTCCTCCCAGGCAATACCGCTCAGCGTAACAGGGGACACCGCGAGTTGAGCCGGAACCATATTGGAAGTCATCGTCACGTCGCGATCCAGCACACCTGCGATGATTGCCTGCATGCTCGGACTGAAGTTGTTCACCATGAGCTTGGCGGCGTTGTCCCAGAGACAGGCATCGCGCTCTCTTGCGTCCGCCTGGTTGTTCGGGTCGTAGACGAGGCTGTATTCCATAAAAAGGGTATCGTTGGGGTTGAGCCTGAAGTTGGTGGACGGTGCGCTGCCTGCGCTGCCAGGTGCGCCGAAGCTCACCTCAAAGGCGCGGGCGTCCGCGTTCAGACCGGAAACAATCGAGGAGTTCGCCAGTGTGGAGGTAATCGTATAGCCCGTGTGGATGTCCACGTCTTGACCAGTTGTGGCATCGTGGTAGGCGATGCGGAACGTTGACGTGTCAATCTTCCAGTTGAAAAGAAGCAGATCGTTCCACATTGTGCCCCGCGCATCTCCAAGGACAGGCAGAACGTCCCTGAAGCGGATGTTCGTCAGCCTGCCCTCTGGAGCAGGCGCCTCGGTCATGCCGTTGAACAGGGACAGGCGGTAGTGAATCGTATCGCTCAGGTGCACGTTTTGTACGACGTTTGCGGAGGACCAGGAGCCATCGTTTATGGCCATGCTCTTCCAGGTGTTGATGGCTCCAGACGGTTGCACGGTCAGCGTCGCGTCAAAGGCGCGGACAAACAGGCCGTACGGATCGGCATCAAACTCCGTGATGGCATCGAGTTTGTTCCAGTACGCCTGACTGTTGGGATTGTTAAGCCACACCGCATTGGCGCTGGTCATGTTCTCGGCCACAAAACGGGCACCGGTCGGATAGCGCATACTGGGAACCAGGGGGAGGTCTCCGCTTGTGCCATAGACCTCGTTGCCCGGGTTGTTACTCGAAGGCACCGTGGCAATCTGCGCCCGATAGACGACCGAGACGGATTCTCCCTCGGCCAGGGCGAGATCCGGGAAGGCCCAGATGGCGACCTCTGGCAGCGGTTCGGAAAAGAGCACCGTGCCGCTGTAGGGCGCGCCTTTGTACAGGACGGTATAGTCCGGACTGCCATCAGGACGGCGCGCGACGGAAAGCGCGTCTGGCTCCATGTAGTCAAGGATGATCGGATAGCGGATGTTCAGAGCCGTTGTGGCGTCAGAATCGTCCTTGTTGCCCAGGGTAAGCGTGTATTCGACCGTCTGGCCGCCCAGGAATTTATTGTTGTTCGGGTCGGGATCGGGGTTGACAATCTTCTGATCGGTGCAGGCCTTCTCAACCGTCATGATTGGGCGCTTGGGCACGGGCAGAAGAATCGTCGCGGTCGCGGTCTTTTCCTCAAGCGCCGTCGCGTTTTTCTCCTCGGCTTTGACCAGCACGGTGTTGGTGATCTTTTCCACCTCGGGTTGGCTGGCACTTGGCGTAAAGCGGTCGAAGGTCACGTCGACTTCGAGGGGGCCCGGCTTAAACCGCGCGCCGACGAAGGGGCGTGGGTCGCTGGAGCCGACGAGGGTCGCCGGATCGACATCGGAGTATCTGACTTCCAGGTAGCCCTGCGTGCCGTCCGGAATGTGCCCCGGCTGATCCGCGGCGATTGACCAGGAGAAGGTCGTCGATTCCGTTGCGCTGAGCTCGGTCCATCTGCCACCGTTCACGCTGGCCCAGACCGGCAGACGGCTCGAGCCATCGGGAATCGCGGTATTGGGATTCGTGTCTTTAGCCTGCGCCGCAGCCGTGTGATAGGACACGGAAGGCCCGAGACGCACCGCGGTGAGATGATACGTCGGCGCAGGGTTGGGCACTTCTATCTCAACATTTGAGGTGTTCCGGCCAAAAAAGGAGAAGGCTGGAGTTGCCGGAGTTGCGCCGGATGCGGGAGCGCCGTCGGAAAGCACGTAGTGGTAAAGCGGCAGGTTGTTGTTGACTTCGGCAGGCGTGATGGTATAGGTGGTGGACAGGGCCGCGTCGGCAAGCGGCGTCGAGACGGGGTTGGTCACACCGCTTCCGGACGCATCGCTGTCGCCGGGAGAGCCGTCACGGACTGCCTTTGCCACCTCGAGGGTCGGGTTGGTCGTCGGCGCGTTGTAAAAGTTCGTACGCAGTATCAGGCCACCGCTGTCCACCCCGGCAGCAACGTCTGCGACCTCGACGACAACCTTTTTGACCGCGGACTCATACCAATCCTCGTCGATGCCATAGCCTTCTGGAGGCGTCTGCTCGCGAATCCAGTAGATGAGCTGGGTTGCGCTGTTGTCGTTTTGCCCAAGGCGCGGGTCGCCGGTCCAGGTGTAATCCGCCGCAAAATGCACATAGCCCTTACCGTCGACATCGGTTACCGTCTGGATGGGGTTCGCGTTGGCTCGCGCCTCGGCCTCGGTCTCAAACAGGCTGAAGGTCGTACCCGCATATCCCGTGCCGCTGATTGGTTTTTGCGTAAAGTAGTCAAACTTCTGCGCCATGAGCACATAGCCCCGGAAGGGATTGTTCACAACCAACATCCTGTTGGCCTCATCCCAGTCCGGAGTGCTGCCTGCGTCTACTTTGAGGACATTGGTAAGCGGATCGTAGTTCACGATGAAGTCCGGGTCGCTGCCCAGGGTGATTTTTGGATCATAGCTGCTGGGAGGCGTGACACCGTTGACATATTGGCCGATGGTATCCTTTGGGATATAGCGGGGGTTCGTCAGATAGGACTGATGGCTTGCAAGCAGCTGCTCGGTTACCCGATAGCTTCCCGCAGCAAGGATGTTAAAGCGCGCGACGCCAATTTCCTGCGCCAGCTCGGTCTGGCCCGGCTGCTTGGTCAGGGAGTAGCCCTCGTCGGAAACCAGCGAGAAGTGGGCGACGGTGTTCTCGGCGTCGCTTCCGTTATTAAGCCCGCTCGTGCGCTGCCAGAGCACCATGGGCAGCCCGCCGATTCGCGAGGTCTGCTCGGGCACATAGGTCAGGTCGCCTTCCTGCCCAATCGCATAATAGGTGGTTTCCTTGAGCACATCAAAGGTCAGGGTCGGCGGGTCCATGAAAACCAGCAGGTTCTTGTTTCCGCTGGTAAAAAGGCCGGTAGAAGCGCTGAAGGTGTAGCTGCCATACATCGGGCTGGTGGCCGCAAAGACGGTGATGGGCACAAAGTCGCGGCGCAGGCCATAACCGGCAGGAGCCACGGCCTCGCGCACCACGTAGGTACCGGCAGGCGCGTTATCCCAGTAGTAGCCACCGTCTGGATGCTGCAGGTTCGTGCCGGCAGCGGTGTAGCTGAGGCGCACGGGATAACCGCCTGGCTGGGAGGCGGCGGGCTTTGTCGGATCTGCGCTGTCGGCCACATAGATGTCAAATTCGGCACCCGGGAGGTTGACCAGCGTCGCGACCGAGCCGCTCGCCGGCGGCGTTCCAATCTTCCTGATCTCAAAGTTGCCGTTCCTGCTCAGGTCATAGAAATACGTGCCCGTCGTCACGGAGGGAAACATGCTCGGCGTCGTTGGGCCAAGCGGCGCTGAGGGGCTGCTCGCCACACCGGGAATGCCGGCAGTGCTGACAAAGTCGCTGCCCGCCTGGTTTTGCAGAGCACTTATTCGATCGTCCTCAATCCTGACGTAAACGGGGTTTGCGTCCCGGTCCCAGCCAACAGACGCGCCGGTCTCCTCAACTTTGTAAAGGCCCTCGTTGAGCACCAGGCGCAGGCCTCCGAGCGTGTTGGCGCCGGTATTCCAGGTGACCGTTTGAGTGGTACCACGGGCGCTCCCGTCTGCATTGATTGGAGTGACGGCAAAGACAAACGAGCCGGCGGGCGCATAGCTTATCGAGCCGTCCGTATTCTTACCGGCTTTCATGATGACAAGTTGGCCCTTGGGCGTCTGGTTAACGTGGATTGAGACAACCGTGCCCCTCGTCGCGTCCCTGTCATACCAGATGCCATCACCGGAGGCGAGGTCGGTGGCCCTGTCCGAGCCGATGCTCACGCCGTCGTAGCATACGGAGCTCTCCACAACGCTGCCCTGCTCCACCGTAAAGGTGATGTATTTGCCGGTAGAGGCAAGCGCGGTCGCATTGGGAACGAAATACTGCGCGGCGGTGGCGTTCAGGCCCGTCAGCTGTATGCGGTAGTTGCCATCGCGCAGCTGTGCCAGAGTGCTGGAAGGATCGGTGCCGTTGCCGGCTGAGGCCAGCGTGGGTGGCGTATGGGGCGCATAGGCGGTGGGCGCGACCGGTGTCGCGTACTCGACTGTGTAGGAGGCCACGTAACTCGTATCGACATAGTCTACGCCGCCCCAGGAATTGATGATGTTGATGCTGGGGCGCAGCACATCTGAAACATCCACGAAGGTGGCCTCGCTGCTGTTATTGCTCTGTGAAGCGGATGCGACCGGGATGGGGCCCAGATAATTGTTCGCGGGCCCATCAAGAGCCCCCGGCACAGGGGTCTCAAAGCTGCCGGAGGGTTTGGGCAGGTTCGCCGGCGGCTGGACGCCGGGCCTCGACGAATCGGTGTCTACTCTGCTTTCGCTGGTATAGCTGCCGTAGCTGTTATAGCCGGCGGGCGCGGTGCTCTCGACCAGGAGGTACCAGCCCGGCAGGAGTTTTGGCGAGGTCACGTAGGCGCCATCCCGGGAGTGGAGGGTCGCAACGTTTACCAGACCCTCTCGCGCCTCAAAGTCGCCTGTGTAGTTATACGTGGAATTCATATGGAGCGGATCGACCAGATAGACCTCAAAGCTGCCGCCAGCTATCCGCTTGTCCGGAACTGTTGCATCCAGCTTGGACAGTTGGATATAACCGGCGCCCTTGTAATTGGCAAGCGCAAGGGGTGCCGGCATCTGGTAGATGGGGTTACCCTCCGCGTCGGTGCCGGTCTGGGCCGTCCCGTTAACAGCGCTCCCGTTGCCGTAGTAGGTGTTGAGCAGCCCGCCCGAATAGGCGCAGGCAATCCCGAAGGTCGGCGGCTCGGCGGCATCGAATTCATAGCCGGCCGGCAGTGGTGAGCCACCCGCATACACATCGTCGCTGGGGTCGTCCGGTGTGTCCATGCCTGCGCTTTGCCGCTGCTTCTCAACAAGAATGAGGTTCCAGCCGTTCGCATAACTGTTCGCAAGTTTCTTGGTCACACCGGGGTAGAGCACCTCGGCCGCCGCCCAGTCAATCTGCCCATCGGTGTGCGTCGGCGCCTGAAGGCGTGCCAGCTCCGCATTTGGCAGGTTCGCGTCCTTATTGGCAGCATATTGCAGCCAGCCGGCCTTTAATCCGTCTTCAGAGGGAACCGAGCTCGCGTCTGGCCAGTCGGCGCCATCGTAGTAAAAGGCCTGGGAGACATCAAAGTAATTGCTGATGAACTGCCCTTTGGTAAGGTTACTGGTGTTGGCCGACATGGTGGTGAAGGTCGTAAGCGGCTTGCCGCCAACGGTTGGCAGCTGATGCCAGACTTTCGCGTCGTCCACATAGGCGGGAAAGATGTCGAAGGGCACGCCTCCCAGAAGTGCTTCGACGACATACTGTCCGGTGGACACATCGAGCACAAGGCCGTTTTTCTCGCCGTAGATACGTGCCATGCGGTGCTCTGCCGCACCAGCGCCCAGGCTGTGGATGCGGTTCGCGTTGCCAAAGGTCACCGCCTCAAACTCGGCGCTGTCGCTGGTAATCTCGACGATGGTGGACAGGTTCGGGGATTCGGTCCATTGATTGACGGGGCTGTCGGGGGCCGTGTTGTCATTGACGCCATTTGCATCCACAGCGCCCTTGACAAAGAAGCTCGTCTGCGCGCCGCCGTTCCAATACGCATTGAACTCGTAATTGTGGCCAGCATGGTTTGGCAAATCGGCGGCGTCAAAATAGATTTTTTCGTCCCTGCAATAGTATTGGTGTTCCTGGTTGGCGTTCCACTCTCCCGGCAAGCCGTACTCCATGGGGCCCTGAGTCTCAACGATGACGTATTTGCCCTCGGGCATCTGACGCGAGGTGCCTGAGTTTGAGACCCCCAGGCCATCGGAGCCGATAATCACCGTGTCAAAGAGCGGGCCGAGGTGATCTCCGGGCTTCCCGTTAAAATCGGCCTGCGCGTTGTACCAGGGGGCGCCGGAGAAGTCATCGGCGGTGCTCTCGTCGTCGTAGCGGTAGATCTTAAAGACGCAGTTTGCGATGAGCACGTCTTTCCAGGAGGATTCGGATATCAGGTCAAAGGTCATACCGCCGCTCAGGCCCTGCTCCGGATCGGCAAGCCGCAGGGGCATCTTGAACAGCACCAGATGATGCGGGTTGATTCGGTTGGCAATCGGCTCAAAGGCATTCGGCTCGACCACATGCATCTGGTCGATCTCCTTGCTTCGACCCACATAGGTCTCGTAGGCGGTCTGTGCGGCATTGAGCTCTACCCTGATCCAGAAGCTCTCCCTGTTGTAGTGCAGGGTGGAGTCATTGATGACAGGCGGTATGATGAGCTCCTCGACATGATAGGGAGAAAATTCAGGGTCGAGGTAGTTGATGCTGAAGTTGCCGTCCGCGCCCGAAAAGACGCCGACCTTCTCAGCATTCGGGGCAGTAGGAGCGGGCTGCGGATTCATTTTTGACGCGTTGCCCTGCGAATCGACCCGCCAGTAGTTCCCATCCTTGTCCAGGATGCTAAAACCGGCGCCCGGCAAGATGTCCCGTACCCGCTGGCCGTCGCTGCGATATTCGTCGGCAACCTCGCCGCTCTTCTGGCAGTGCAGCAGGGGGAGTTTGAGCTTGGTTATCACCAGATCGGTGCTCACCTGGCTTGTCCCGTTGCTTGAGACAGGCGTGATGGCCGGCCCCGAGGCGGTGCCGCTGCTGCCGGTGACGGGGGGCTCACCGGTCCATTGAAAGGTCGGCCAGCCGTTCTCGTCGATGGTGATTTCCATGATGGCATTGGAGAGCTGATAGCCGGGGGCGGATGTGGTCTCGACAAGATAATAGGTACAGGGTGGCAGGTTTTCGAAGGTCAGTCTGCCGGCGTTCTCCCCGCTGCCTGCCGTCGTCTTTGTTGGAACAACCCCGGGGATGTCCGCGATGGGCGGACACGGCGGCGTGGTATGGATGCTGTAAGTCACGTTGTTCAGTCGCGCCGCGCTGAGCGCATCCTGCACCGTGATGGTGATGGTGTTTTTGGGGACGTTGACCTGCTCGCCGCCCTCAACGATGAGCACGGTGGGGTTAAGCGGCGCAGTGGGGCCCTGGCCGTACTGTGAGGGAAAGAGGGTGATGCGCGGCGCCGAAGTCGCCTCAGCAGCAGCCTTGGTGGGCAGAGGAAAGACCGCGACGCCGGCGGTGTAGAAGGTCGCATAGTGGGCAGGCTCAAGGTAGTTGGCCGGCCAGGTGGTCTCCACGAAGATATAGGAGGTGCCGCCCGCGGTGGCCTCAAGCGTGTGATTGGTCGTAAAAAAGCCGCTCGCCGCAACCGTCGCAGTAACCGGCACTGCGGCACCGGCAGGGATATAGGGCTCATAGGAGCCGCCTGAGGAATCGAGTCTCCAAACCGTATAGACGACACCGGAGCTCATGTTGGTCGGCACCGCATCCCGGTTGTCGCGGTGCACCTTGTGACCCCGGACAAACGGCGGATAGTCCCAGGCATAGGCAATCGTCTGTTTAGGCGGCAGGCCTGTTGTGCCAAAACCACTTCCCGTATAGGTATAGGAAGGATTGGAACGTGCGGGAACGGCAGGTGTGGATGCCGGGATGCTCACCGTATTGTCGGTGAAGTCTCTGACATTGCTTTGACCGCTGGCATCGATAAGCGGAGCAACGGTATAGGTGCCCGCCGGCACGAACTCGGAATAGGTGCCGGAGGCCGGAATGGTGACCGTCTTGGGATTGCCGCCGTTATAGGTGGAGCCCGGACTTGGCGTGATGAGGAAGCGACTGCCCGGTTTTACCGCGCCGCTACCGTGGAAGTTCTGGATGGAAAGTTCACCGAACGACGAGTTGTCCACAAGACGCCCGACACCGGTCGTCGCGTCGATGTTCACGATCTTCGAGTTGGCGGGGCTTGCCACGGGGCAGGCCGCATAGGCGCCCGCCACAATATCGACCACAACGGTGCTGGGCAGTGCGCTGGGCGTTGTGGTATCGGGATAGAGCGGATAGGTCGCCGTGGCGTCTGTGCCGCCAATGGTCAGGCTGAGCTCCCTGATATAGTAGTGGCCCGCAGGGAACTCCCCGTTCACATAGCCGGGCTGTGCGCTGGTAAGGGCGCTCCAGGTGACGGCGAAGGTCGCCGCCTGATTGGGGGTGGCGGAGTTGTTGTCGTGGTCATACATCAGGGGGCTGTTGCCGTACGCATCCATGAACAGCCCGTAGGTGGCAACGAAGTTGCTGACCCCTGCGCTGCTGCCATCGGCAAAGTGGAAGAGTTTGGCCGTACGAAAACCGCCACGGTCGCTGTTAAAGTAGGCGGTCGCAACCGTCATGCTGCTCGGCGAGAGGGTCACGACCTTCGTGATGACGCTGGGGCGGGGCTGATTGCCCGGCTGAACGGCAGCGAGGACGAGGTTTGGCGTGGCAACAGCCGCCTGTACCGTGTAAACCGTATCGAGGCCATTCGGCAGAGGGATATTCTCAAAGATTACATAGGAGCCGCCCGCGTCAGAGCCGCTGGAAAACTGAGCGTAGGTATTCGCGCCATACAGAAGCTGCAGGGAGGTCGTGTAGTTGGAATATTCGGCCGGGTATTTGTGAGGCAGCTGCTGCCGGGTGTATAGCTTCACAACGCCGGTGGTCGCAGAGGCATTGGTCACGGCATAACGGGTCGTGGAAGAGGTGTAGTCGTCGCTGCCGCCCGGGGTGGTATTGCCGCCTATGATCAGGGAGCTCAAACCGGTGGAGAGGTCGGGCTGGGTGACATGAACCAGCACCCCGTCACCAACAAGTCTGCTGTCGGTGGGAGCAAAGAGGGAGTTGGCGAGAACCTCTCTGAGGCGATACCAGCCCGGCTGGAGATAATCGGACTGGGCGAGAGAGGTGGCAGAGCCCAGGGTCAGCGGCAAAACGATGTCTGCGCCAATGGGCGTCAGCGAGGTGGTGTTGGCAACAGGGGTCAGGGTAAAGCTGAAGACGCCGGAGGTATTGCCGTCCACCAGGGGGAGGGTCGGCTTTTCGTAGGCGTTTGCAAGGGCGGTTGTATAGGCGCGCTCAAGACCGCTGACGCGCAGAAATTTCTGGATACGCAGCTTGGGCAGTTCGGCCTTTTTCTGGTACCAGCCAAAACTCAACTGCTCGCTTGCCGAAGCCGCACTGACGCCCTTATCCGGAAAGTCCGCGTGCGGCGGCGTTGGAGCAAAGTGTGTAAGGTCCGCGCCTGCCGGATACCAGGTGACCTCCGCGGCATTGTCCACAGTGGAAAGGGGGGCGTCGGTTTGCTCCACATTGCCCGGCAAAAGCAGGGCGGTGTAGTCGTCCTTGTCAAAGGTCACTGAAATCAGAAAGGTCGCTTCTGCGGCATAGGCGGCAGATGTGACGTCGGGGTAGTCGAAGCTGATGGTCGCCGAGGTGGTGGTGGGGTTGGCCATCGTATGGTTTACGGGGATACTGACGTTTGCCTGCGGCTTGTAGACGACGCTGACGTGCGTGGGGGCACCGCCGGCATGTGACCAGGTCAGCGTATCGGTGATGGAGATTCCCTTCATCCGAATGCGCCCCCTGTCGCCTGAGGCCTTGTTGCTGTGCACCTTGAGCTGGTATTCGATCGTCCAGTCGTCCTCGGCGTCGTTGTTCGTGACCACGTCGCGGTAATCACGGCCACGCGCGGCGGGAAAGACCTTATCGGCCGTGGCCGCAGGACTGGTTACGCTTTTGGTGACGCTCCATGCCTCATCGGCCTGTGCGGTCAGCGTGACGGGGGCGCTTACCCTGTTTTTACCGAGGTTGGCGCCATCGTCATAGACGCCTCGGGCACCAGCGCTCACGCCCGTGGCCTCAAGGATGTAGGTGTCGACGGTGAAGGTGGTCGCATCGGGCGTAAAGCCGCTGTCAAACAGCGTGTAATAGACGCCCATGGAAGGCACGTAGACACTGCCCGACTCGGTCTTCTTCCAGATCAGCAGGGCCCGGTCGAAGTGTACGGAACTGCCCTGGTAGCTGAACGTGAAGCCATTGGGGTAATTGATGCTCTGATAGGCGGGCACCACCGTGCCGTCGGGAGTGGTGTAGCCATCCCATGTGCCCGCGTACTCGATGTAGGCGTCGCCCGAAAGAGGGATTGTCGTATGCTTGGCGTCTCCCAGCACGGGCAGAACAATGAGCACGCCGCCCGGTGCTCCGGCGGCGTTGAAGGACAGCGTGACGGGAAGCGTTGAGCCTGCAAGGCCTGCCCGGCCCTGAGGTGTGGAGAGATTGATCTGCAGCTGGTCGGCTGTCGCCTGGGGGGAGAGAAGGGCGCCGGGGCCGGGGCCGGGGGCGGGAGCGGCCCCGGCTTCAGCGCCCTTCTCGGGGGCGGGGGTGGGCAAGGTGGGGGGAACCTCGGGGGTGGGAGGGGTTGGGGGAACCTCGGGGGTGGAGGGTGGTGCCGTGGGGGTGGGAGGGGTGGTTGGGGTTGAGGGGGTGGGAGGGGTGGTTGGGGTGGAGGGGGTGGAAGCCTGAGTCGTCCCGGCTGTCTCGCGCGCATCGTCACTGGCAAAGGCGAGCACCCCAAAGAGATTGACCACCAACAGGATGGCCAGCGTGATGCTCAACATCGAGCGCACCGTGCCACGTTTCGCCTGGCGTCGCTCTGTTGGCCTCACCCGTTTGCTTGTGGCTGTTCGTATCCGCTTGTGGCTGTGTGTCTGATGCCCCATGTCCGTACCTTCAGATAGTTTCCGCTCCATAATCTGTTCCTTTCAAACGCCCTCGGGAGAGCTCCCGTTTCGTCTGCCCTGGGTGGACAGACGCCTGCTCGGGTGCTTTGAGCGCTGAGAGAATAGCCTTTTTATCTGGAGGATTTGGTTCTTTTCATAAAAACTCCACAACCCCACCGCGGAAAACCACAAAACCTCCACATTTGAAGGTCATGGCGCAGGCTGAAAGGTTGTGACGGGCTGACGGAGGGTGTTGGGGCGCGTTGTACGGAGGGGCGGTGGCGGAGCGTCGGGGGTGGCGGAGGCGATCGTGCGGGCGGGGGCGGGGCTGCGGGCAGGCGATTGCGCGAAGGGGCAGCGGAGGGCGTGCAGAGGGGTGGTGTCGTCTGTGGTGTCGTCTGTGGTGTTGCCTGTGGTGTTGCCTACACCATCAGGCAGGAGACATTGGTGAGGATGCCGGGGTTTGAGAGCAACGTCTCAAGGGCAGCAATGCGTGCACAGATGCAGAACAGCTCACTGGCCGTCAGGAGCTCATCAACCGAGGGGTATGAGGGCGCGATGCGGATATTCGTGTCGCAGTGATCCAGTCCATAAGGATAGGTCGCTCCGGCGTCGGTGAGCACAACGCCTGCCTCACGGGCCAGAGCAACCGTCCGCCGCGCCGTACCGGGCAGGCCGTCAAAGGAGATAAAGTAGCCGCCACCCGGGCGTGTCCATACGGCGATTCCCAGGTCTTTGAGCTCTCGTTCAAAGGTTTCCAGCACCACACGAAAGCGCGGTGCCAGCAGGGCGGCATGCCGGGCCATATGCGCGCGCACGCCGTCCATATCACGCAGAAATGCCAGGTGGCGTGCCTGGTTTATCTTATCCGGCCCGATGGTCATAAGGCCCACCTGGTCTGCTATCTCCGCCAGGTTGTCCTCAGAGCTCGCAAGCGCACTGATTCCTGCGCCGCTGAAGGTAATCTTGGAGGTCGACGCAAACATGTACCAGATGTCCGGATTGCCCGCGTCTTCGCAGGCCTGTGCGAGGCTTGGCAGCGTATCGCCCTGTCCTGGCACAAGGTCGTGTACCGCATAGGCGTTATCCCAGAAAATGCGAAAATCGCCCGCCGCCGGATGCAGGGCGGCAAAGCGCCGCACCGTCTCCTCAGAATAGGTCACGCCCGTCGGGTTGGAATATCTGGGCACGCACCAGATGCCCTTTACAAAGGGATCCGTGTTCACGTAATGCTCGACCATCTCCATGTCGGGCCCCTCGGGTCCCATGTCGATAGCGATGTTCGCGATGCCAAAACTGGCACTCACCGCAAAGTGTCGATCGTAGCCCGGTGCAGGGCAGAGGAACTTTACATAATCCAGGCGCGACCAGGGCTTAAAGCCGCGCACGCCCCTGCTCATCGAGCGGGAAACGGTATCATACATGAGGTTGAGCGAGGAGTTGTTCCCGACCATGACCTGGGCAGACGACACCTCGAGTATCTGCGCAAAAAGCTCTCGGGCCTCTGGGATGCCGAGAAGGCCGCCGTAGTTGCGCAGGTCGGTGCCAGCGCTGTCGTGGAGGTCGGCGGTCGAAGGCAGGGCGTCAAGCAGTCCTGCCGAGAGGTCGAGCTGTTCGGAGGAGGGCTTACCGCGCGCCATGTTGAGCTTCAGGTTTTGAGCCTTGAAGGCCTCGAAGGCTGAGCTGAGCACATCGAGCTCCCTGCGAAGCTCGGGCGCACTCATCGCCCGATACCCCTTCTCGGAGCCTGTCGCCAACTCTGTTCTGCGTATGCGGTCTCTTCGACTCATCCGATTCGCCTACCCTTTGCTGCCTGGACACCTGTGTCTATGATACCGCAAGGTCTGGGCTGGCGCCTGGGCTGGCATCTGAGTCGGCGCCTGGGTCTCTGTCTGGGCTGGCGCCTGGGCTGGCATCGGGGTCGGCATCTGAGGTGGCGCCTGGGCTGGCATCGGGGTCGGCATCCTCCAGGAACTCCAGCACAGCCAGAAGAGCCTGCGGCAGGGAAATCCCCGCCTGGGGAGGCACCTGCACGCGATGGCTTTTTGGGAAAGCGAGACCGCCTGCCTTCTTGAGCGCCGTCGCCTGTTCAGCCGTGAGCCTGACCGGTTCCAGTACAAACCTGCCACGCTGAAAGGTGATGCTCGTAATGCCCCGTTCGGCGGCACGCGTACGAGCCTTGTTGCGATCCACCAGGTTCTGCGCGGGCGCGGGCAGTGCGCCGTAGGCGCCGAGCAGCTGCTCCTCGACGCGGGCTACCGCGTCGAGGCTGCCCGCGCCCGCCAGGCGGCGGTAGAACAGCACGCGCTCGTCGGTGGCGGGCACATACTCTTCGGGCAGGAAAAAGGGCACGGGTAGATCGATGCGCACCTCGCCAGACGCCTCCCGTCTCCCGTCTCCCGCGGCCTTCTCGCCACTCCTGCCCTCCCCATCGCGCCGGTCATGCCCGCCTCCGCTGGCATGCCCGCCGCCGCCTCCGCCACTTCCGCCCCCGCCTCCGCTGGCATGCCCGCCGCCGCCGCCGCCGTATCCGCCGCCGCCGCCGCCGCTGGCATGCCCGCCGCCGCCAGCATGTCCGCTCGCCCCAATCTCCCCGGCTCGAGCGGCCAGCACCGCCTCGTTGAGCATCGAGGCAAAGAGGTCAAAGCCGACAGATGAGAGCATCCCGTGCTGCTCCGCACCCAGAAGCGACCCTGCGCCGCGTATCTCCAGATCGCGCATCGCGATTCTTGTCCCACTGCCAAGTTCCTGAAACTCATCGATGGCGGTCAGGCGGTCTGTGGCCTCCTCGGTAAGCGCCGTCTGCGAAGGGAAGAGGAAGTAGGCAAAGGCCTGGGCATGCGAGCGACCGACGCGCCCTTTGAGCTGATAGAGCTGCGCGAGGCCAAGCCGCTGCGCGTCTTCGATGATGAGCGTGTTCGTGTGCGGGTTATCCAGACCGGACTCGATGATGGTCGTCGCCACAAGCACGTCGGACTCACCGGCCGCAAAGCGCTCCATCACCTCCTCAAGCTGCCTGCCGGTCATCTGGCCGTGCGCCACACCGATGCGTGCCTCGGGGGCAGTCGCCATGACCCGCGCCACGGCCTCGTCGATTGACCGCACGCGATTGCTCACGTAATACACCTGCCCATGCCGCGCCATCTCGTGCCGAATGGCCGCCGAGACCACATCCTCGTCCCACTCCCCCACATGCACCTTGATGGGCGTGCGGCTCGTGGGCGGCGTGTCGATGAGGCTCATATCGCGCACACCCGAGAGCGCCATCTGCATCGTGCGCGGTATCGGCGTGGCCGAAAGGGTGAGGACGTCGACCTGTTCGCGCAGATTCTTGAGCTGTTCCTTGTGCTGCACGCCAAAGCGCTGTTCCTCATCGATGATGATAAGGCCGAGGTCGCGCGGGTTCACGTCGGCAGACAGCAGGCGATGCGTGCCCACGAGCACGTCTACCTTCGCAGTGGCAAAATCCTCAAGGATGCGCCTTTGCTGGGCGCTCGTGCGAAAGCGGCTGAGCACCTCTACCCGCACCGCGAAGGGCTCAAAACGCTCGAAGAAGGTTGTGTAGTGCTGCTGCGCGAGAATCGTGGTCGGACAGAGCAGCATCACCTGCCTGCCGCTCTGCACCGCCTTAAACGCCGCCCTGAGCGCGACCTCCGTCTTGCCAAAGCCCACGTCGCCGCAGATGAGGCGGTCCATCGGACGCGGCGATTCCATATCGGCCTTCACATCGGCTATGGCAGCAAGTTGGTCGGGCGTCTCCTCATAGGGAAAGGCGAGTTCCATCTGGTATTGCAGCTCGTTATCCGGCGCGTAGGCGTAACCGCCCGTCATCGAGCGGCGAGCGTAGAGGTCGACCAGGTCAAACGCGAGCTTGCGGGCTGCCTTGCGTGCCTTGCCCGTCGCACGGCTCCAGTCGCTCGTGTTCAGACGGGTCAGGCGGGGTGCCGTCGATTCGGGGCCAACGTAGCGCGTCACGCGGTCGATTTGCTCCACCGGCGTAAACAGCTTGTCGCCATGCGCGTACTCAAGGTGCAGGTAGTCGCGTTCAACACCGCCGACCTCGCGACGCACAATCTGCTTGAACAGCGCAATCCCATGCGTGGCGTGCACCACGTAGTCGCCCGGCTTGAAGGGGAAGGTGAGGGAGGTGGGGTCGACATCCCTGCTCAGCCGGGCGCCCGTGGCGCTGTGGCGTCCGCGGCGAGCGGCACTCTTTGAGGATTCGGGCGCCAGGCTGAGCAGGGCGAGCTTTGCCGCGGGCAGCAGCAGCGAGGTGGGAAGAGCGGCGTCGAGGATTTTGAGAACGGAGGCGCCGTGGGGCTGAGGGGCGCTGGGGTTCTGGTCGGGGTGCGCGTTGGGGTGCTCGCGGGGGTGGGCGCTGGGGTTCCGGTCGGGGCTCCGGTCGGAGTGCTCGCTGGGTTTCTCGTCGGGGCTCTGGTCGGGGTTCTGGCCGGGGTGCGCATTGGGTTTCTCGCCATGCTCGCCGCGTTCGCCTGACTCCTCGATAAAAGAGATATGGGCATCGCTCAGGACAAGTTCGACAGCCGCACGGACGCGACGCTCGGGAATGCCGAGGTACACCTCGTATCCGCCCGCGAGCAGACTCTGAGCCATTGTGGTCAGCCGCTCGTCGGTCGTGGGGGCTTCGGGGTGTTTGACCTCAATCCGTGCGTCGATATTCGCTTTGCTGCCGATGAGCGAAAGCAGGGTCAGGCGCTGCTGCTGACCGAAGTCCAGTTGTGCCGGTGCCGCGTACAGGCCCTCAAGCGCAACTTTTGAGGCAAGCGCCGAGGCCTGTGTGTCCTCGAAGAAGCGGGTCGTGTCGTCAAAAAGCGAACGTGGCTCGATAGGTACGACCAGCGCGTCTGCAGAAAGCCACTCAAGGGGCGTGACCGGATTCTCATACAGCCAGGGCAGATAGCACTCGGCCTCATTAAAGAAGACGCCCTCTTTGAGCAGCTCGCTGTGGCGCACAGAGCCCTTTGGCAGCCGGTGTGCGTTTGGCCCGGTAAGCGCACGCATCTCGCGCAGCGCCCGTTGAATCGTCCCAGGATTCAGGGCAAGCTCGCGAGCCGGGAAGACCTCGACCGTCTCCACCATCCCAATGCTCTGCCCAGTCGCTGGCACGATGCGGCGAATTGTCTCCACCTCGTCATCAAAGAACTCGATGCGCACCGGATAGCTTGCCCCCGCAGGGTAGAGATCGAGGACATCGCCCAGAAGTGAGAAGGTGCCGGGCTGGGTCGCATGGTCAAGGCGCTCGTAGCCGCGCCCGGTGAGCGCAGCGGCAAGCGCGTCGTAGGGGATGTGCGCGGTATGCGCGTCCTCATCAGCCTTAGCAGATGCCGCATTCGGAGTAAGCGCGTCGCAGGGGATGTGCGCGGTATGCGAGGGCGTAAAGATAAGGGGAGAGAACAGTGCGCTTTGGGGTGGCGGGATGCGGGGCAGCAGCGAACGGGCGCTTGCGACGACGACCTGCGGCCTGCCAAGCGAAAGCGTCCAGAGCGCACGGGCGCGATGGCCGGTCTGCTGCACGTCCTCAAGGCTGCGAGGCGTCTCGCTCCACGGTCGTCGGGTTCGAAGCGGCAGATGCAGGACGGCATCGTTGCCGAGCAGGACGGCAAGGTCGCGGGAGAACAGATAGGCGGCATCCTCGCCGGAGACGATGACCAGCATGCTGCGCGGCTGCGCGGCAAAGGCCGCGGCAATAAGCAGCGGGCGGGCGGAAAGCGGAACCGCGACCGTGGCGTCCGCGCCGGACTCAAGCCGGGCAAAGATGTCTTTGAACGCCTTGGCAGCGAGCAGGCGCGGCATCAGTCGCTTGATGGGCGGCGCGGGCGCGGTGGGGTGCGCGGGTGCGGCCGATGGCGCGGTGGACGCGGCTGATGGCGCGGGGTGCGCGGGTGCGGCGGGCGGTGCGGGTGCAGGCGCGATGGGCGGCGCTTCAGGCGGGGCGGCGGGGTGCGCGGCGGACGATGTTGATGATGACGTTGACATGCCTGGATTCTACCTGAGTTGGGTGGACAGATGCGAGCCCGAATGTGCGAGGCCCGGATGTGCCCGGATGTGATAAACTACCACGTCGCGCGGAGAAGTCGCCTAGTCCGGCCGAGGGCGCACGATTGGAAATCGTGTAGGCGCCAAAAACGCCTCGAGGGTTCGAATCCCTCCTTCTCCGCCATCCTTACCTGTCGCGGAGAGATGGCAGAGCGGCTGAATGCGGCGGTCTCGAAAACCGTTGAGCGTGTAACCCACGTTCCGGGGGTTCAAATCCCCCTCTCTCCGCCAGAGTAACTACCCTCTATTGATACAATACGTCTTCTGACATGAGGTTGAGATGGCGACACGAGGCAAAAGCATCAATCTGTTTCTCATGGATGGCACTTCGACCGGGCGCGTCAAGGTCACGCTGGCCAATTGGACAGGCGTGGCGTACCGAATACCGCGCACGGAGCTCGACAAATGCAAGGGGCTTGATGTCCTCACGCAGAGCGGTGTCTACTTCCTGTTCGGCACGGTCGAGGAGACCGATGACGACGTGGTCTATATCGGCCAAGCCGGTGTCCGCAAGAACGGCGAAGGCATCCTCTATCGCCTGATGGAGCACAAGCGCAACCCCGACAAGGACTACTGGACGGAGGCTGTCGTCTTGACCACGTCCAACAACTCTTTTGGCCCCACGGAGATAAGCTATTTGGAGAACCGTTTCTGCAACCTCGCGGTTGGTGCCAAACGCTACCTCGTGAAGAACGGCAACGACCCGTCACCCGGTCACATCACCGAGGAGAAGGAAAGCGAGCTTGAGGAGTTCGTGGACTACGCGAAAATCGTGATGGGTACGCTCGGGCACAAGGTCTTTGAGCCACTGCTCCAGACGGCGCCCGTCGCACAGTCCGATGACGGTTCCATATCCGAAGCAGGGGCACTATTTGCCATCAGCAGGAGCGGTACCGATGCCAAGGGGATGCTGACCAGCGAGGGATTCGTGGTACTGGCTGGAAGCACCATCCGCAAAGAGCTGGTTCCGAGCGCATCGGATTCCATCAAGACCTCGCGTGAGAACAACAGGGATAGTATCGATGCCAACGGAGTAGTCCAAAAGGACATCCTTTTTAGGACGCCCTCTGGCGCGTCGGCCTTCGTGCTGGGCGCACCCACCAACGGCAACGTGGAATGGAAGACCGAAGACGGCAGGACGTTGAAAGCAGTCGAGAGCGAGCCTGGCTCCGAGGAACAGTAAATTGATGCTCTATAAGGTTGAGCAATGATGACGAGTTGGTGTGTGAGAAGGTAAAAGAAGGAGTATGGATAACGGTGCTTATGAATGATGGCGAGTACCTGGGCGTAATCGACGATATCAAGCTGAAGATACGGCAGGCGCAACACCGCGCCATGTTTGCAGTCAACGCCGAGCTTGTTGAGCTGTACTGGAACATCGGCAATGACATCAATGGCCACAGCGTCTGGGGGAACAAATTCATCGAGAACCTGTCGCGCGACATCAAGCTGGAGTTTCCGGATGCCAAGGGCTATTCTGTGCGTAACTTGAAGTACATGGCCAAATTCGCCAAGACTTACCCGGAGTTTGGAATAGTGCAACGCACCGTTGCACAAATTCCGTGGC
>JAISLY010000024.1 GCA_031277035.1 Coriobacteriales bacterium
AGGCGATTGCATCATCGGAATATGTGACCATAGGGGAGCTGGTGCGTCTGACCGGGGCGCGGTACAGCACGCTGAAATTCTATACCGAGGAAGGTATGCTCCCCTTTGAGCAGGCGGAGAAGAAGCTCACTCGAAGATACAGGAGAGCGGAGACAATCGAGCGGCTGGACCTGATACGGAAGCTCAGGGCAAAGGGTCGCACCATCCCTCAGATCAAAGAGGCCTTTGCCACCATTTGAGCTTACCGTGTCTTGAACAACTCCGGCAGGCCTATCAGAGTTACCGAATGATTTTCTCGCGCGATGCGCTTTGCCGCAGCGTCAAACGCTCCTTTGGAAAACAGGTAGTGCCAGTATTCCTTGAAGTCGGGAAACAGCGCGTCTTTATCCAACAGACCCTTTAAGGCTGTTCCTGCCCGAAGCGACGTGCGCCATTTGCATTCGCCCAGAAGAGCCTTCCTGTCGCTCGTGTCGACAGCCATGACATCAATGTCGGCCTGTTGTCTACTGCGAGGGTCGGTGCCCCACCATGATCCAAGTGCGGTAGCGGAAAAGGGCAGTTCGCTCGCCACATTCTTGCGACGCAACCACTGCAGGCAGATGTCTTCGAAGCGTATGCCCTCCAATTCAGACAACAGGGGCAACACTTTCTTCCTTGCCAACATCTCGCCGGCGCCAAGCTCGACCTCGCCCCGTATTGGAAAGATATGCCGGAACCAGAACGCAAACAGAGGCTCGGCTATGCGGTAGATTCCCTTTCTTGATTTTGCCTGATTGAGCAGAATGGGAACTTTTTTCTCAACCAGGCCCAAGTCAATCAGCATCGTGAGGTATTTCATGATTTTGGTGCGGTCTTCGCCGATGGCGTCCGCAATCAGCTGTGGGGTATTGGAGCCACCTGCAAGTGCGCTGAGTATTGTGTTGTAAAGCGCTGGCTCCCTGAGTTCCTGTCTGAGCATCATCAGGGGCTCTTCGGCAAACACGCTGGATTTGTTAAAGAACAGGTTGATAATGTTCTCCTCAAAACTCCTTGTTGCCTCAACGAAGTCAAGATAGTAGGGCACTCCTCCAAGACAGGTGAAGTAGCGAACGCAGTCCTCTCTAGACGCCCCTTTGAGCATCTTTGAGGCATCCAGGTAATCGAAGGGCAGCAGGTGTATTTGCGCGGTGCGCCTCCCGTACAAGGGACTTTTTGAACCGAGCACCTCGCTTTCCATGAAACCGACGTTGCTTCCGCTCAAGATCAGATACAGCCGCCCTTTTGTCAGGAGGTGGTCTATGGCGTTCTGGAGTATCGAGGGCAGCGATTTGTTGGCCTGAGCAGCATAGGGAAATTCATCGAAGACCAGCACCAGTTGCTTTTCTTTCGCCAAGTCCGCAAGGAATTCGACAGCGTCTTGCCAACTCGTAAAGCTACCGGTGGCGACAGGCAGTCCTGCAAAGCGGTAAAGGGCCTGCGAAAAAGCCCTGAGGTTCGCGAGATCATTGCTTTCCTGGGCCGTGAAGTAGAGGTGGGGCTTTTGAGCCGCAAACTGGGAGATCAGAGTGGTTTTGCCCACTCGCCTCCGTCCGTAGACGACAATCATCTGAAAGCCGCCTCGGTCGTACAGGGCATCCAGTTCCCGTAACTCGTCCTCTCTACCTATGAACACTTCGACTCCTTTGTATACTTACGAGTAGTATACCCGTAAGTATACAACTTCTGGAAGCATCTGGCAGCCCTGGCCTTGTGGCCCTACGCGACGCGGCCCTCCGCGACGCGGCCCTACGCGACGCGGCCCTACGCGACGTCGGCGAACTGCGAATTGTAGAGGGCCGCGTACGCACCGTCAGCCGCCAGCAGCTCGGCATGCGTACCCTGCTCCACGATGTCGCCTTCCTCCATCACCAAAATCAGGTCGGCGTTGCGTATCGTGGAGAGCCGATGCGCGATGATAAAGCTCGTGCGGCCGACCATCAGGTTGTCCATCGCCTTTTGGATTAAAAGTTCGGTGCGCGTATCAACCGAGGAGGTCGCCTCGTCAAGGATGAGGATGCGCGGGTCGTGCAGCACGGCGCGCGCGATGGTCAAAAGCTGTTTCTGGCCCTGCGAGAGGTTGGAGGTCTCCTCGTTGAGCACGAGCTGATAGCCGTCCGGCAGGGTGGAGATAAAGTGGTCGGCCTGCGCCACGCGGGCTGCGGCGCGCACCTCCTCGTCGGTCGCGTCGAGCCTGCCGTAGCGGATGTTGTCGGCAATCGTAGCGTTATACAGCCAGGTTTCCTGCAAGACCATGCCAAAGAGCGTGCGGAGTTCATCGCGTTTGAAGGTACGAATGTCGTGTCCATCAAGCGTGATTGCTCCGCGGTCCACATCGTAAAAGCGCATAAGGAGTTTGATGATGGTCGTCTTCCCGGCTCCGGTGTGGCCGACGATAGCGATTTTTTGCCCCGGCTGTACGCAGGCGGAGAAGTCCTGTATCACCGGCTTTGCCGGGTCGTAGCCAAAGCGCACCCGGTCGAAGCACACCGCGCCGGTTACCTCGGCGGGGTCGGCGGCATCCTCATCGGACACATCGGCGATAAGCTCGGTCTCCTCCAGAAACGCAAAGATGCGTTCTGCGCCTGCCATCGTCTGCTGCATCATGGCAAAGACCTGGGAAATCTGGATGATGGGCTGCTGGAACTGGCGCATATACTGGATAAACGCCTGGATGTCGCCAACCGTGATGCGCCCCTGGATGGCAAAGTGGGCACCTGCCACACAGACCACGACATAGCCCAGATTGCCGATGATGTTCATGATTGGCATCATCATGCCAGAGAAAAAGTTGGCCTTCCAGGCAGCGTGGTACAGCGCGTCGTTGCTTTTGGCAAAGCGTTCAAGCGAGCGCTTCTCCCCGTTAAAGGCGCGCACGATGGCGTGCGCCCCGTAATCTTCCTCAACCATGCCGTTGACCTCTCCAAGCCGTGCCTGTTGCGCGGCGAAATGTCGTTGTGAGCGCCCCACGATAAGCGCCACGGCTGCGGCGGAAAGCGGCAGGGTGACCAGCGCAATCAGGGTCATCACCCAGTTGATGGAAATCATCATCACAAGAACACCGACGAGCATGGTGATTGAAGTGATAATTTGCGTGATACTCTGGTTCAGGCCCTGCTGGATGGCATCCACGTCATTGGTGATGCGGCTCATCACGTCGCCTGTGGCTACGCGGTCGTAGTAGGAAAAGGGCAGGCGCATGATCTTCTCGTCAATGTCGCGACGCAGCTGGTAGCAGATACGATTGGTCACGCCGGTCATGATAAAGCCCTCGACGAACTGGAACAGGGCACTGATTGCATAAAGGCCGATGAGCAGCAGCAGAATGCGCCCGATGGCGTTAAAGTCCGGGCCTGAGCCACTGCCGGCTATCTGCGCCATGATGCCGGTGAACAGCTCGGTGGTCGCGTTGCCCATAATCTTTGGCCCGAGGATGGAAAAAACGGTGGAGATCATCGCAAACACGATGACAAAGGCAACGGCGATGCGGTGTCGGCCGAGGTAGCGAAGAAGTTTGAGGCTTGTCCCCTTGAGATCCTGGGGCTTCTCGGTTGGTACCAGGGCACGCCCGGGGCCACGCCCGAAGCGGCCGCCGGGGGCGTTGGCGGGGGCGGCGTTGGCGGAGTCGGACGTGGGCGCGGAGCCGGGGGCGCCTGGTGTGCCCGGGGCGCCTGGTGCGGCGGGGGCGGCGGGAGCGTCGGCGGCGGGAGCGGGGGCGCCTGGTGCGGCGGGAGCGTCGGCGGCGGCGGTGCGGCGACGCTTGCTTTGCGGGTCAGCCACGTGACACCTCCTGTCCGCCTGTCGACACAGAGGGCGCGACGAGGGATTCCGCAAGCTGTGAGGATGCGATCTCAAAGTAGGCTTCGCAGCTGTGCAGAAGCTCAGCATGGGTGCCCTTGCCCACCATGCGGCCGTCGTCGATGACGATAATCTGGTCGGCGTCCATGATGGTGCTCACGCGCTGAGCGACAATGATGAGCGTTGCCGTGCGGGTGTAGGATTTCAGCGCCGCACGCAGCGCCACGTCGGTGGCGAAGTCGAGTGCGGAGAAACTATCGTCAAACAGATAGATGTCGGGCTTGACGGCAAGTGCGCGCGCGATGGCAAGGCGCTGGCGCTGCCCTCCTGAGACATTGGAGCCGCCCTGGGCAACCGGGGCGTCAAGGCCCTCGTCAAGCTCTTCGATAAATGCCCGTGCCTGCGCAATCTCGACGATCTGCTCCATCTCCTGTGGGGTAAGTCCCTCCTGTGCGTAGTCCTGTGCGTAGTCGTTCCTGGCCTCGGCCTGCTCCCCGCCCGCGCGCTCGCCCTCGGCCCCAACGCCAACACCCGCGCGCTCGCCCTCGGCCTGCTCGCCGCGCTCGCTTGTCCCAACGCCCGCGCCCGCGCGCTCGCCGCTCTCGCTTGACGCTACGCCATACAGAAGATTGCTCCTGATGGTGCCGGCCATCAGCACGTTTTGCTGCGGTACATAGCCAATATGCGCCCGCAGCTCGGCCTGCGCAAGCTCGCGCACATCCACGCCGCCAACCAGAACCTGACCCGAGGTTGCATCGTAGAAGCGTGGGATAAGGTTGATGATGGTAGATTTGCCCGAGCCCGTTGACCCGATAAAGGCGGTCGTCTGCCCGGGTTGGGCGGTAAAGGAGATGTTGCTCAGCGCGTCTTGCTGCGCACCCGCATAGCGAAAGCTCACGTCGCGAAACTCCACCCAGCCACGCAGGGCCTCGTCCATATGCTCTGGCGCGGGCGGGTCGATGATGGCCGGCTCGACGGAAAGCACTTCTCCGATACGCTCGGCACTCACCGAGGCGCGGGGAATGAAGACGAACATCATGGCGATGAACATGAAGCTCATGACAATCTGCATGACGTATTGCATGTAGGCCATCATGTCGCCCACCTGCATCTGCGAGTTGGCCACCTGATGAGCGCCGACCCAGATGATGAGCACGCTCAGAACGTTCATGAAGACCATCAGCAGGGGCATCATGAAGGCCATGGCGCGATTGACAAAACGGTTCGTGGCCGTCAGGTCGAGATTGGCTGCCTCGAAGCGTTCCTTCTCAAAACCTGAGCGGGAGAAGGCGTGAATGACCGCAAGGCCGTTAAGCGATTCGCGCGCAACAAGATTCAGGCGGTCGACGAGTTGCTGCATCAGCTTGAACTTTGGCATGACGATTGCCAAAAAGACGATGGCGAGGCCAATCAGCACGATGACGGCCACGCCGATGATCCAGCTCATCGAGACCGACTTGGAAAGCGCCATATACACGCCGCCAATTCCCATGACAGGGGCATAGCAAATCATGCGGATGCCCATTGTCAGAAGCATCTGGATAACGGTCACGTCGTTGGTTGAGCGGGTGATGAGCGAGGCGGTGGAGAAGCGGTCAAACTCCGCGTGCGAGAAGTTTGAGACCTTGTCAAAAATTGCGGCGCGTACATCGCGCGCAACCCCGGCGCCGATGCGGGCGGCGAGAAAGCCGACCAGAACGGAAGCCGCACCGCTGAGTGCGGTGATGAGCAGCATGAGCAGGCCGATGCGCAGAATATAGTTCATCTCGATGGCGCCCATGTCGCGCCCAAGCTCGCGGTAAAACGCGGCTGTGAGCATTGTGCCGCTTTGTGTGCGCAGGCTCGAATCCAGCGCGGCCGCCTCGGTGCGCGCCGCACGATACCAGCTGTCAGGGAGTTGTGCGAGAAGCGGCTGAAGCTCGTAGAGCGTCTCAAGGTCGAGCTGCTGCAGGTTGGGCGCGGCGCCCTGCAGCGCGCCTTCCACATCGTCGATTGCCTGCTCGTCGTCGCGCAGCGTGCCCTGCAGCGTGCCATCCTGCTCGTCGGCGGCTGCCTGCTCGTCGTCGCGCAGCGCGCCATCCTGCAGCGTGCCATCCTGCAGCGTGCCCTGCAACGCGCCCTGCAGCGTGCCGTCCTGCAGGGCTCCCTGCACCCGCTCGAACAGCAAGGCCATCGTCCAGGTGGCGTTTCCAAAGGCCGCATCGAGTTGTTGTGCGGTATCCCGAGAGACGGCAGGACTCAACACCTGAATATCCTCGTCGGCCGCCTTGGGCCAGGTACCTGCCCAGGCCCTGCCGTTCTCATCGGTCTCGCTGCCCGAAACGCGCGTATAGGAACTCTCCAGCAGCGTGCGCTCCTCCTCGCTCATAAACGTCTGAATGAAGGTATAGCCCTTCTGCGAAAGTGCGCTGGGCGTGCTGCTCTCCACACCGCCCTGCTGAATGCCAACATTGACGATGTCGCTCATGAAGTTGGGCAGACTGAGCTCACAGATCGCCTGAATGAAGAGCAGCGCGATGGCAAGCAGAAGCCCTGTGAGGAAAGGTTTGAGAAAGCGCCTGAGTTTCAGCATCGACAGGAGGACCTTCTAGCGATAGACGATCTGTCCGCTTACCGGATCCATGCTCTCGATGATGGCAAGCGATTCCAGTCGGTAGTTTCGCTCGCGCAGGCTCCGGCCGCCCTGCTGAAAGCCCTTCTCAATGACGATGCCCACGCCCTCGATGGTCGCGCCGGCCTCCTCGGTCATTGCGATAAGGCCGTCCAGGGCACAGCCGTTGGCCAGAAAGTCGTCAACGATGAGCACGTGGTCGTTTGGGGAGACGTATTTTTTGGAGATGATGACGTCGAAGATGCGTTTGTGGGTAAAACTTTCGACGCGTGTGGTGTAGACATCGCCTTCGAGGTTGATGCTTTGAGCCTTTTTGGCAAAGACGACCGGCACGCCAAGGTGTTGGCCGACCGCATAGCCGATAGCGATGCCGGATGCCTCGATTGTCAACACCTTGTTGATGGGGCATGCGGCAAACCGACGGGCGAACTCAAGGCCGATGGCGTCGATGAGGACTGTGTCGACCTGATGGTTGAGAAAGCCGTCGACTTTGAGGATGTCGTCTGCCTTGATGACCCCGTCTCGTCGTATCCGCTCTTTGAGCACGTCCATGTGCGCCTCTCGCCTTTCCCCGCTCCGTATCGTCTGCTCCGCGTTGCCCGCGCCGTGTTGCCTGCTCGCCGGGTGCGCCTCCGTATCGCGCCGGGTGCGCCCGCCCGTGTGGGCCGTACCTGCCTGTGTGCGTGCGCATCGTTCAGAGCATTCTACTCTTTCTGCGCGCCTTTGTGGCTCAAACGCGCTCGGGGCGGGCGCGGGCGGGTGGGGGTGGGTGCCCTGTGTGGCAGTCACGCGGGCGGGCGCACCCGGCGCGATACGGAGGCGCACCCGGCGCGAACGCACACGGATTCGTGCTTGCGTCTCTCAGAGGGCGGTGCTATATTATCCGACACTGTGTTGGTTACCGCTCATTGTGTTGGAAGAGAAGGGTCGCGCATGGGAATTGACGTGGTCAGGGCCAAGCCCGCGAAGCTTCGCGAATCCAGGGGGCGCCAGGCGTCCGCAGCCAATCCAACGTCCACAGCCCACCGAGCGTCCGCAGCCAATCCAACGTCCGCAACCCGCACGGCGCCCGCGTCGTGCCCAGCGCCCGAGGCCCGCACGGCGCCGGGAGCGGCTCAGGAGCCCGAGGATCGGCGCGCGCTACGCAGCAAGCGCATGTTGCGTGAGGCCTTCTGCGCCCTGGCCGAAGAGCAGGGAATCGATGGCTTTTCTGTCGGCGACCTCACCGAACGCGCCGACTTGAACCGTTCGACCTTCTACGCTCATTACAGCGACATCCCCGACTTTCTCGCCTGTCTGGAAGAAGAAATTGTGGCAAGCCTGGCGCGTTTCAGACCGTCTCTCCAGGCGCTCAGCCTCTCGGAATACATCAGCTTCAAGACGCATCACCGGCCACCTGGCATCGCGGTCGAGCTCTTCTCCACGCTGCGCGAACAGAGCCTGCTGCTGCGCATCCTGCTCAGTCCCCGTGGCGACGCGGCCTTTGCGGCACGCCTGCGCGACCAGCTCTGTGCCGACCTCATCCGCTCGGTCCTCCACGCGAAGTACACCCGCAGCCCCACTCCCTTTGTCGAGTATTACATCGCCTACTACTCTTCGGCCCTCCTCGGTCTCATCCATCGGTGGCTCGAGCGCGACATGCGCGAAAGCGACGAGGAAATGGCCCGAATCATGCTCTCCATCATGTTCCTGCGCCCGGGGGACCCCATTCGACCACAGGGAAGCCTCTGATGACGCCCCCAGACCAAGACGCCCTGCCCCAGCCGCTTGCCTGTGGCATGGATGTTGGCTCCACGACCGTCAAGTTGGCGGTCTTGGATGCGGAGAAAAACGTGGTCTTCTCTCGCTATCAGCGCCACCATACCGACATCCGCGCTACGATTGCCGAGATACTGAACGCGGCTGCGGCTGAACTTGGCGATACACCCCTGACGGTCACCGTCACCGGCTCGGGCGGACTTTTGTTGGCCCGATGGCTCGATTTGCCCTTTGTGCAGGAGGTTATTGCCTCCAAAACCGCCATCGGCGCCTTTGCGCCTACCAGCGACGTGGCCATTGAGCTTGGCGGAGAGGACGCGAAAATCATCTATTTTGAGCGCGATGGCGCCGGCATCGAGCAGCGCATGAACGGCACCTGCGCGGGCGGCACCGGCTCTTTTATCGACCAGATGGCCACCCTGCTCAACACCGACGCCGCGGGACTTGATGAGCTTGCCCGCGACGCAACAATCATCTATCCCATCGCCTCGCGGTGCGGCGTCTTTGCCAAAACCGACGTACAGCCCCTGCTCAACGAGGGTGCGCGCAAGGAGGACATCGCGGCTTCGATCTTTCAAAGCGTTGTGACGCAGACCATCAGTGGCCTGGCCTGCGGACGGCCGCTCCGTGGCAATATCGCGTTTCTCGGAGGCCCCCTGCAATATTTGCCTGAACTGGAGAAGCGCTTTGTCCTCACCCTCAACCTCACCGCAGAGCAGGTGATAAAGCCTGATAATGCCCACCTTTTTGTCGCCTGTGGCGCGGCTTTGGCAGGCGCGAAGAGTGCCCTGGAAACAGGCGCTGCTGCGCGTGTGGCTGCACATGCCAATACGCCCTCCGACCCGGATTCGACGCCAGCGATGCGCCTTTCTGTCATCCTTGCGCGGCTTCGCGCCCTTGGCGATACCCAGGGCTCTGAGGTAGTACGGCTCGACGCGCTTTTCTCCTCTCCCGCCGACTATGAGGACTTTTGTGCTCGACACGCCCAGACCGGCGTGCCGCGACGCCCGCTTGCAGAACATCGTGGCGCCACCTTCCTTGGCATCGACGCCGGCTCGACGACCTTCAAGGCGGCGCTTGTTGCCCCTGACGGCGCACTGCTCTGGGATTTTTACGCCAACAACCGTGGCGATGTCCTCGGCACCGCCCGACACGCCATCGGCGCGCTGTACGAGGCGCTGCCCGAGACGGCGTTCATCGGCCACACAACCGTTACCGGCTATGGCGAGGGCCTGCTGCTTGAGGCTTTGCAGGCGGACTCCGGCGAGATTGAGACCATTGCGCACCTGCGCGGTGCCCGACATCTGCAGCCCGAGGTCGACTTCATTCTCGACATCGGCGGTCAGGACATGAAGTGCCTGCGCATCAAGGACGGTGTTATCGACCACATCATGCTCAACGAGGCCTGTTCCTCGGGTTGCGGCTCCTTTATCGAGAGCTTTGCCGCCTCGCTTGGCCTCAGTGTGGAGGAGTTCGCGCGCGCCGCAACCGCAGCCACTCGTCCGGTCGATCTGGGCAGCCGCTGTACGGTTTTTATGAACTCACGCGTTAAGCAGGCGCAGAAGGAGGGCGCGACCGTCGGCGACATCTCGGCAGGGCTCTCCTACTCCGTCATCAAAAACGCCCTGTTCAAGGTGATAAAGATACGCGACCCGCGCGACGTTGGCACGCACGTTGTCGTCCAGGGCGGCACCTTCTTAAACGATGCGGTGCTCCGCGCCTTTGAGGTGCTGCTTGGCCGCGACGCCGTCCGCCCCGACATCGCAGGCCTGATGGGAGCTTTCGGAGCGGCCCTGCTGGCGCGAGATCGCTACCAGGCGGCAGAACCTGATAGAGAGACGGTGGCATCATGACAGAACAGCTGACTGGCCGAGAGGCAGGCGGGGACGACAGGGGCGGAGACAGAGGGACGGTTCCTGCGTCTTCAGAGCAGAGGCGGTCAGTACGTCGAGAGGCGTTGGGAACGAAAGACACAGGAACCGTCCCTCTGTCCCCGCCCCCGAAGTCCCGCCTGCTGGGGCCCGCAGAGCTTGCCGGCCTCACCGTCACCCACACAAGCGCGCGTTGTGGCAAGTGCTCCAATAACTGCCTGCTGACCATCAATGGCTTTGGCATCGATCCGAACACCGGCAAAACGCGGCGCTTTGTCACCGGCAATCGCTGCGAGAAGGGCGCGGGCATAGCGACGAGCGCTGCTGAGACGCCTAATCTCTTTGCCTGGAAGCGCGAGCGCCTTTTTGCGGGCCCGGCCAAAAACCCCTATATCCCCCTTGACCCTGCCGAGGCCACACGCCCGACGGTCGGCATCCCACGGGTGCTCAATATGTATGAGAACTACCCCTTCTGGTTCACCCTGCTCAAGCATCTCGGCTTTGCGACCGTACTCAGCACCGAAACGAGCAAGGCGACCTATGAGGCCGGCATCGAATCGATGCCTTCCGAGAGCGTGTGTTACCCCGCTAAGCTCTCTCACGGGCACATCATGGACCTGTTGGAGACACAGGAGGGTCGGCCCGACATCGACTTCATGTTCTACCCCTGCATTCGCTACGAGCGACAGGAGGACGAGGGCGCGCCGAACCACTTTAACTGCCCCATCGTCGTCAGCTACCCCGAGGTGCTCAAGCTCAACATCGAGGAAATCAATCCGGCAACGGCACGGCTGCCCTTCCTCAATCCCTTTCTCCCCTATGACCACCCTCAGCGCCTTGCGGTCCGCATTCATGAGGTTTTTGCCGACCTCTGGGCCGAGCACGACGGTCTCAGGGGGACCGCTCCAACGCTTCTGGAGATACAGGAGGCCCTGGCTCTGGCTCTTGAGGAGGATGACGCGTTTAAGGCTGACGTGCGGCAGGCGGGCGAGGCGGCGCTGGCCTGGATGGAGGCGACCGGGACGCGCGGTGTCGTGCTCGCCGGGCGACCCTATCATCTCGACCCGGAGATTAACCACGCCATTCCCGAGATGCTTGCCGGCTTTGGGCTGGCAGTGCTTACCGAGGACAGCGTCTCGCACATCGTCAAGCCCGAGCGCCCTTTGCGCGTCGTCGATCAGTGGATGTACCACTCGCGTCTTTACGCCGCCGCCAAACTCTGCACCCTGCGCCGCGATCTGGACCTCATCCAGCTCAACAGCTTTGGCTGCGGCCTCGATGCCATCACCACCGACCAGGCTCAGGAAATCCTTGAGGCGGCGGGTCGCATATACACCGTGCTGAAAATCGACGAGGTCAACAATCTCGGCGCGGCCCGCATCCGTATCCGCTCATTGCTGGCCGCGCTTGACGACCAGCAGAATCTGAGTCGCGACACAAATCCTCAGAACATCTCCACCGCCATCGACAAGCCGCGCTACACAAAGGAGATGAAGGAGCAGCGCTACACCATTCTCAGTCCACAGATGGCGCCTATCCACTTTGAGCTGCTCGTCAGGGTCTTTGAGCGGGCGGGCTACAACCTTGAGCTTCTGCCTTCGGTCGATCCCGGCGCTGTGGAGGCGGGCCTGCGTTTTGCCAACAACGACATCTGCTACCCCTCCATTCTGGTCACCGGGCAGATTATGGAGGCGGTGATGAGCGGTCGCTACGACCTTGACCGTACGGCGGTTATCATCACACAGACCGGCGGCGGCTGTCGCGCCACCAACTACATCGCGCTGATACGCAAGGCGCTGCGTGATGCCGGCCATGCGCAGGTGCCGGTCATCGCGCTTTCCTTTCACAATATCGGCGGCGAGGACAACCCGGGGTTTGGCGTCTCACCCGATATGTTGCGCCGTGCCATCTACTCCTTTTTCTATGGCGACCTGCTGATGACCTGCCTGTACCGCACTCGGCCCTACGAAGCGCTGCCGGGCAGCGCCGAGACGCTGTACCGCCGGTGGATGGACGCCTGCGGTGCGCAGCTGACCGGCCGTATCACACACCGCCTGTACGCGCGCACGGTGCGCCAGATTGTGCGGGAGTTTGACGAGCTGCCCCTTATCAACGACCGAAGCAAGCCGCGCATCGGCGTCGTGGGAGAAATCCTGGTGAAGTTTCATCCGACTGCCAACAACGGCATCGTCGACATCATCGAGGCGGAAGACTGCGAAGCGGTTGTGCCCGGGCTCACCGAGTTCTTCCTTTTTGGCCTCTCCAACAGCATCTGGCAGAACAGGGAGCTCGCAAAGCCCGCCAAAAACGCATACGCCTCAAAGCTGGTTATCGCACTGTTCGACCGCATGCGTCGCCCGATTGTTCAGGCGATGGAGAAAAGCTCGCGCTTCTCGCCGCCGGCAAGCATTTACGAGCTCGCCAATATGGCGCAGCAGGTGCTGAGCCTGTGCAACTCAATGGGAGAAGGCTGGCTCCTGACCGCTGAGATGCTCGAACTGATTGACGGCGGCACGCCTGACATCGTCTGCACACAGCCCTTCGCCTGCCTGCCCAACCATGTGACGGGCAAGGGCGTTATCAAGGAGTTGCGCCGCCTGCATCCCGAAAGCAACATCGTCCCCGTCGACTACGACCCCGGCGCAAGCGAAGTCAACCAGCTCAACCGCATCAAGCTGATGATCTCGGTGGCCAAGGACAATTTTAAGCGCAGACGCGCAGAACGCAGGCACGCATAGCACAGACGTGCAGAGCGCAGACGTGCATAGCGCAGACGTGCAGAGCGCAGACGCAGCAGGGCAGAGGAGGCCGAACCGAGGGGGCCGGACCGCGGGACGCAGCAAGATCGTGGGGGCGCTCCCTCTGTCTTGCTAAAGGGCAAGGCGGTTGAGCATGCGCACCGCCGTCCTGAGAGCCTCGATGAGGGCCTGGCCTGAGTGCTCCGGGGTAGAACGGTTCATGGACGGTGCGGGCAGGGATGCTGCGCGGTGCAACGGCGCCTGCTCGCCAACGCTGCTGAGCTGTATCTGCATGATTGCCTTTTCGCGGTCAGCCCAGGTCGTTGCGCCGGCAAAGCGCCAACCCGGCCAGGCTTCCACCAGAAGGTCGATGGCGAGATGCTCCGCCAGATGCGGCAGCGTGCTTCCCACCATCACCTCGCCAAAGCGTCGCAGCCCCCGGTCCTGACAGGCGTGTTCGGCGAGGGTCGGGCGCATTGCGACCAGTGTCTTTGCAAGGCTGTGCGATACCCGTAGCTCAGGCGGGCACACCGCCACGAGGGCTCGGGCCGATGTTGCGGTCAGGGAGTGTGAAAGGATACGAAGCGTAATCGGTGCGCAGCTGTAGTCGCGCGGATTCAGCCTATGACGCGGTACTGAACCGTGTACCAGCCGGAATTGTTGCCCAGTGCCGCAGTGACCCCCATCTGGAAGTCAAAGCTGTCTGGCCGGCCGTCATAAGGGCCCCGGTCGTTGACCGTTGCGATACAGCTCAGGCCCGTACGGGGGCAGTACAGCTCAATCTGTGTACCCAGCGGCAGGTTCTTATGCGCGACGCCCATGCTGGTCTCGGTGGTAATCGCACCGCTTGCTGTTCCCTTGCCGAGGAATCCGTCACCGGAAGTCGCGTAATTTGTGGCGATGGTGGTTATCCAGCCGCCAACGGCCTGCTCCTCAGAAGGCGCAAGAACCGCCTCGGCCGGAGGGTCGGGCAAAACGACGGGCGGCACGATGACTTCGCGCTCAATGGGGGCACTCAGCGCCTCTACTGAGGCGGGCTCGCTGTTCGATTCCAAAGATTCGAGGTCAAGGCGCTGCTCAACAGGAACCGTGACGACCGGAGTCGCACTCTGGAGGCGACCAACGCCAAGGACGCGCGAGGTCGCGCTGAAGTCTCCATAGGCAAGAGGGGTCGAGGCGAAGGCAAACAGAGCCGCAGCCGCAAGGGCAAGCAGTGCCTTGCGGGCCCTGCAGGCCGCACTTCCCTCTCTTCGACTCTGACGAAGCCTCACGCTTCCCTCTCCCCAATCCTCATCCGCCAAACACCAAACCCAAACCCGAACCGCATACGTACAACACAGGGCAAAGGCACAGGCCTTGCTCAAACCAGTCAGCGAGTGTGTTTAGGGGTACGTTTATACTGCTTGGCAGTCCACTGAGAAGAAGTTTTGCTCCCCGCGCGTCGGATGCGTCGTACGCCGGGCCTGTTACATGCGCGCTCCTTCAGCAGACGAAACTATGTCTTTGACAAAAACGACCGTCAAAACGGCTTCGCAGCATTCTACACCAACCGAGGCGCCCCAGTCTAGCCCCATGTGTGAAATCGGGAGGCGTCCGGCGGCACAATAATCCAGAACAGGAGGTAAAGCGGCACAACGACATACCAGGCGATGACACCAAGGACGATGGCGAATATCCGGATTGTGGCGGGGTCGACGGAGAAGTATTCCGCCATACCGCCGCAGATACCAGCGATTTTCTTGTTGCTTGTTGAGCGATACAGTTTGCGATTCGTTGGAAGAGTGAGCACGTCGCGGCGGGCGGCAATGACCAGCAGGATGCCGATAGCGATTACGACCAGCGGGCCGAGGATGCCGATTATGGTGCCGACGACGCGCCAGATGGCGCCGAGCATCTCCCCAAAAAATCGCAGGGCAAGCTGATAGAGGCCGATGATGACGAGAAGCGCCCCCACGATAATCGCAATACTGTTCTTGTTGAAAAACTGGTTTGTCACCGATTACCGCCAATGCCAGAATCGAAGGCCGAAGTCCGGCTCCTGTCGCCAGACAAAATCCGGCGAGGGCGGGACTTCGATGGTGATGGAGCGCTGGCCAAAGAGGTCCACGTGAATCGGGCCGGCAATCTGTCCAAAACACCACGCGCCAAAAATAAGCGTTGCCGAGAAGACCAGCGAACCCAGCAGGCTGAAGATGCTTTTTTGCAGCGCCGATCCCAGAATCGCCAGCCCCAGGATAACCAGGAGCACCGGCCAGAGGTGCAGTATCATGCGCGGGAAGGTGCTTGTGGGGATAATGCCGAGCAGCCAGACCTGCAACACGATGCCGGCGGTCACAAGCAAAATGCCGTGCCCCGCGCGCTCAATCTTCCATCCCCGGCGGCCAGGCGTGAACAGCACGATAATGCCGGCAATGATGAGGATGAGCGGCCAGAGGCGCCAGAGGGAGATGTCGACGAGCGTGCCCAACAGGGCTATGACGCCAAGAGCTACGAGAAGCAGACCGAAGATGACAGCGCCGCGAATCGTGCGGCGTCTGTTGGCGTCTTTTGTTGGGGCGGGGGCATTGGGGTCAAGGGCGGGGTCGACCGCGTCAAAGGCCTCGGAGTTGCTGGCTGTGTAGCCCGAGCCGGGGCTTGCTGTGTAGCCCGAGCCGGGGCTTGCCGTGTAGCCCGAGCCGGGGCTGGCAGCACATCCCCCCGTGCCCTGTGCGGCGGCAGGTGGGGGTGGCGAGGGTGGAGGTGGGGGCGCAAAGGCGGGGTCGGGGTCAGGGACGGTTGTGGGGTCGGGGGTTGGGGAGCTGGCTGCGGAGGCGGAGGTGGTGGGGCTTGATGGGGTCGGGGGGTTTGGCGGGGGCGAGGGGTTTGGCGGGGTCGAGGTCGAGGGCGGTGGCGGGGTGACGAAGGGGGTTCTCCCGCCTTCTCCCGCCGGTTTGACATCGATATAGCTCACGTATCCCTTGGGGCGCCGCGGCATGATGAACCAGGCAATGAGATAGGCGATAACCGGGGCGCCGACGCCCAAAACAATGAGCACGACTGCGATGATGCGTACTATGGTGGGGTCAATGTCAAAGTACTCAGCGATGCCGGCGCAGACACCGCCGATCATCGCATCATCGCTTCGAAAGAGACGTTTGTTCGAATCCATAGTGCGCACCATCGTGGCAGATGCTGCGACGCAGGGGTATCACCTGTTGTCAAGTTGTAAGGATTGCCGACGATTTTGTTACAAACGGCGACTGTCTGCGCGCGAGGCCCTGGCGCCTGAAGGCGAGGGTGGGTCGGCTGTGTCGGGAGCCCTGTGCGCAAGCCCCGAATCGGTGGTGGTGGGTGCGGTGGGTGCGGGTGCGGTGGCGGGTGCGGTGGGTGTGGTGGGTGTGGTGGTGGTGGGTGCGGTGCCAACGCCCGCAGAGCCAACGCCTGCGCCTGCGCCCGCCGCCGCATTCGCGCCCGCGGAGCCAACGCCCGCGCCCGCACCCGTACCCGCTCCTGCGCCCGCGCCTGCATTCGCGCCCGCGCCCGCGCCTGCACCCGTACCCGCTCCCGCGCCCGCTCCTGCGCCCGCCCCTGCATTCGCGCCCGCCGCACCCGCAGTGGCAGCGGCGCTGCCCGCGTTCTCCACATCACCAGACGCCAGGGGCGCCTTGCGGGTCACCCGCAACAGAGAGACACGGTTGCGGCGCATCTTTTGCACCTTGAAGGTAAAGCCGTCGATGTCGTAGCTGTCGCCAATCTGCGGTACGCCGTCGATGGTGTCCATGAGCCAGCCGGCAATCGTCTCGTAGTCTTCGCCTTCCTCTACGGGCAGACCCAGGTCGGCGGCATCGTCGGCGGACAGGCGCCCGTCAACGAACCACTCGTTATCGGAAAGCCGGGTCTGATATTTGCTCTCCGGATCATATTCGTCGGAGATGTCGCCCACGATCTCCTCCACAATGTCCTCTACCGTGATGAGGCCTGCCGTGCCGCCGTATTCGTCCACAACGATGGCCACCTGCTGATGCGCGGTCTGCAGCTCGCTGAGAAGCGGCAGGATGTCCTTGGTTTCGGGCACAAACAGCGGCTCGCGCATGTAGGTGGTCACCGGCTCGTCGTCGCGGTCGGAGAGGAGGGGTACGAGCAGGTCCTTGATCATCGCAACGCCCACAATGCGGTCAAGCGTCTCGTGAAAGACCGGCACGCGGGAAAAGCCAGTGCCGCGCATCCGCTCGACGGCCTGTCGAACGGTGGCATCGTCCTCGATGGAGATCATGTCGACGCGCGGCGTCATCACCTCGCGTGCGACGGTGTCTCCCAGGTCGAAAATCTCATAAATCATGCGCTTCTCTTCATCAAGCAGGCTGTCCTGCTCGGTGACGAGGTATTTGATTTCGTCTTCGCTGACCGCCTGACGCTCTTCGGCTCCCCTGATGCCGAGCAGCCGTGCCACTGCGTTGGTGGAGGCGGACAGCAGGGTGACCACGGGGCTCGCAAGTTTTTCGAAGACGGAGATGGGGCCCGCGACGCTCATTGCGGTGCGTTCCGCGTTGGCCAGTGCCATGCGCTTTGGCACCAGTTCGCCGACAATCAGGGTCAGGTAGGAGATGACGAGCGTGATGAGGATGACCGCAAGCGGAGCGGAGATGGCAGACAGCCAGCCGATGCCAAAGCCCTTGAGCCACGTGACAATGGGTGCAGAAAAGCTCGTAGCCGCAACCGCCGAAGCGCCGAAGCCGACCAGGGTGATGGCTACCTGCACGGTTGCAAGCAAGCGATCGGCATTGGTTGCCAGACGCATAGCATGCTCGGCTTTGCGGGCCTGCGTACGGGACCCTTCCTCAATATAGCGCTGCAGGGCGGAGCGTCGCGCACTGATAAGCGCCATCTCGGACATTGAGAAATAACCATTTATCAAAATCAGGAGGAGGGCCAGTGCAATATTTATGAAAATTTCCATGCTGTATCAAGTATAGCAAATGTCAGGAGTCATAGCGTTGTCTTACACGAGCGCGTTTTGTAGAGGCGCCTGCGGGGCGGTTTGCAGAAGGACGGGCAGACGGGTCTGAGGGCTTTGCCGCGGGGTCTGAGAGGATTGCTGCGGGGTCTGAGGGGCTTGCTGCGGGGTCTGAGGGGCTTGTCGCACCTCGTATGAAAGCCCTGGATGCCCACGCCCGGCTGCCAAAGCGCCCGGTGAGCCTGAATCCGAGAAGGCTGGAAAGGCCGGTTCTCCCAACGAGGGAGATGAAGGTGAAGAGCAGAATCTGGGTGCCAAAGAGCGCCACGGTGGGAACGCTTGCCATGTCAAAGATAACGGGTGGCTGGCTGAAGTCCTGCGTTCCAATACAAAGGGCAAGCTGGACAAGGCCGACGCCCATCATCGCCGCCCTGAGGATGAAGCCGCGCGAAGCGATGAGACTCATGGGGCTGTGCGAGGCAAAGCGGTGAGCGGCGGCGTTGTGGGCGGCAGCGTTGTGGGCGGCGGATGTCGCCATGTCTGCCAGCAGACGTTTGAAGAGAAAACTGATCATCAGAAGGGTGGAAAAGCCCAGGCCGATACCCATGAAAAAGAGGTCGGCAAGAGCAAAGGTCGTCTGCCCCGGCGAGGCGATCAGCGGTATGTCTGACAGCGCAAAGGCAGCCAGAGGCACCTCGGGGTCATGGAGGTCGGTGGTCGGCGCGGGGATGCTCCGGTTCGCTGGCGCGTGCGAAGGCACATCCTCCCTCTCGCTGTACTCCCCTTCTGGCACCAGGCCCTGCCCCTCGTCTGTTGAGGCGTCCAGCAAAGAGGGCGCGCTGTTGTCCGCGTTGTGTTTTGGCTCGTCGAGTTCCGGGCGATCCTCCAGCGTCGGCCCGGATTCTGGGTCTGAGCCTGGGCCGGGGTCGGTCGGTTCTGTTTCTGGGTCGAAAACGGGCGGGTTGTCGCCCGGCGGGGGCTCCTCCGGCTCGGGGATGCCCGGCTCAGGGGTGCCTGGCTCAGGCTCGGGGTCGCTCGGCGGGTTATCGGGTTCGCTCGGCGGGGGGTCATCCGGCTTGGGTTCGCTCGGCGGGGGGTCATTCGGCTTGGGGTCGCTCGGCGGGTTATTCGGCTTGGGGTCGATATTGGGGTCGGGCTCTTTCGGCAAAGTGTCGTCGTCCGGCTCGGGGGTGCCCAGCTCAGGGTCGCCTGGCTCGAGGTCACCCGGCTCGGGGTCGGGGGTGTCCGGTGGGTTATCGGGGGTGCCCGGTGGGATGGTGGGGTCATCCGGCTTGGGGTCGGTGTTGGGGTCGGGGTCGAGCTCTCCCGGCCTGGGGTCAGGTCTGGGGTCGGGAGCAGGTGAGCTGCCTCCCGGAGGGATGTCCCGTGGCTCGGTATCTTCCGAAGGAGTGTCTCTCGGCTCGGTATCGTCCGACGTCTCGCCCTCCTTTCCTTCAAAAGGAGGGGTGACGGGGGGATTTTCAAGCAAAACGTATTCGTGCGCTCGGCTCGAGGCAGTAGTCGGCTCAGCTAGCGCCGTTTGAGGCAGCAGCCAACACAGAAGCACACAGGAGAAAAGGACAGCGGCCACGTGGCCGCATCGACTCTTCATGAAGACACCCTTTAGCTTTACCGATACGCACGTCTCTTTGATAGGTAGGATATGCGCAACAGTCAGGGAGCACAAGAGCCTTTCATCCAGATAAGCGGCCTGTCTGTGCCGAACGCACCGCCTTTTCAAGCGGGGCCCAGAGGGCATCGTACTCGTCCTCGGGCGACTCGTTCTCGGGTGGTAAACGTGCCGGGAGGGCCCCGGCTTCTTCGTTTTTGCTTTTTTTAGTAGCACTTTTTGTTTCGTCAGAGAGCCTCTTTATTCCCTGCAGGGCCCGCTGATAGTGGAGCAGCGCGGTTCGTGTTGTTTCCAGGAACAACCTGATCTGAGCGTCAATCTCCTCGCGGACTCGCCTGCTTCTGTTGACTGCCAAAGCTACTACGACAGCGAAGAAGACGGTTCCGCCGAGAAGAGAAAGCGTATGAAGCCCTGTCTTCTTCTTTTTCTTCGTATCTTCTGCTGTCTGTTCGCCCCGAATCATGCGAGCGCCTCACCACTCTTCGTCGCTCCGCTGTACTCTGTCGCTTTGACGTTCGCCTCGGATTGTCCGGTTGCAGCTCCCGGAGCCTTCTGTTCTGCAATGGCGAGAAATATCCGCTCGAGGTCGTCTTCGTCCCTGAACTCTATCTCAATCCGATTTTTTCCACGGACAGTTTTTACTCTGACGTTTGTCGCAAGTTGCTGCCGTAGCTTTCGCGCAACAATTTTAAAGGTTCTTGGTGAGGGGAGTCGCCTGCTACGCTCTGCTCCCTGACTGCCGTAGAGACGGGCCAGGGTCTCTGCTTCACGAACCGATAACTTTTCATCGACGATCTTTTTTGCAAGACGAATGCGGGCGTCGTCGTCGGCTTGGCCTTCCCCAGCAGAGATTGAGAGTATGGCGCGTCCGTGCCCCGCAGAAAGCAGGCCGTCGAACATCATGTCCTGAACCTCTTCGGGGAGATCGAGGAGTCTCAGTGCATTGGATATGGTTGCGGCATTTTTTGATACCGCTTCGGCAAGCTCTCTTTGCTTACAGCCGCTCAGAGACATCAGGCGCTGGTAGCCACGCGCTTCTTCAATCGCATTCAGGTCGGCGCGCTGGAGATTCTCAACCAGGGAAATTTCCTGCGCGTCAACGTCATTGGCAATGACGACCTTTGCAGGTATGAACTTAAAGCCCAGCCGCTTGCAGGCCTGCCAGCGACGCTCTCCAGCAATAATCTGATAGCCATTACCTTCAGGGCGCACCAGAATAGGCTGGAGGAGTCCGTCCTTCTCAATCGACTTCGTGAGTTCTGCGAGCTTTTCCTCCGAAAAGTCGGTGCGTGGCTGATGAGGATTCGCCTGCACCTCCTTAATAGGAATCTCAACAAAATCAACGTTTTTGCCCAGTTCAACATTGGTACTGGCTATCAGTGAACCGAGGCCCTTCCCCAAGCCACCTTTCCCTTTACTGCTTTTTGTGTCGCTCTTTGTTTCAGGCACGTTTGATCACTTCCTCTGCGCAGTTTCGGTACGCCTCTGCGGCTTTACTCGATGAAGCATATTCCAGTATCGACTTTCCATAACTTGGTGCTTCGGCCAATTTCACTGAACGGGGTATCAGGGTTTTAAAGGTCGTGTCACCAAAATAAGCCCGAACATCATTAACAACCTGCTTGGCGAGGGAGGTGCGCCCGTCATACATGGTCATCAGAACTCCAAAGATTGTGAGCCCTCTGTTAAGTCTGCTGACAAGATCTTTCGTATGAAGAAGTTTTGTCACGCCTTCCAACGCATAATACTCACACTGTATGGGGATAAGCAGAGAGTCCGCAGCAACCATAGCATTGATAGAAAGAAGGCCCAGTGAGGGCGGGCAGTCTATGAGAATAAAATCATAGTCACTCTTTATGGGCTCCAAGATGTCTGCGAGGCGATTTTCGCGCGCAAGAAGGCTGACGAGCTCCTGCTCCGCGCCCGCAAGGTCTTCCGTCGCGGGAATAAGGTCAACTTTGTTCAAATACGTAGATACGAGAAAGTCTGAGACATCCGCTTCGTTGATGATTCCATCATAGACGCTTTTCATGCCGGCGACCTTTTCAACGCCCAACCCGCTCGTGGCGTTTCCCTGAGGGTCGAGGTCTACAAGAAGAACCTTCTTCCCTCGTTCGCCCAACGCTGCGGCCAAATTAACCGCAGTTGTCGATTTGCCAACGCCTCCTTTTTGATTGATGATTGCCAGAACAATCGAGTTGTGTCTTTTCTTTTCCGTTTTAATCACCTCGAGATCTGATTCTGTGGGACGCTATTGAGCAGTATAGAGGGTATTGCAGTCCTTTGCCACTCTTTTTCTTTCCCGTTTCTCAAGATTTCACGTGAAATGTTGAGAGACGCTCTGCAAGCCTCTCTGAAGCGGCGTTCGCCCTGGAAAACATTTCACGTGAAATCTCGGTCTCATCCACGCGCTCGATTATGAGAAAGGCTTCGATTCCGCTCCATAGACATACACGCTGTGCCCTCGAGCAAAAAGGCACAGATGGCTCAAGTCGAAGCGCCCTTGCTCTGCTGCTGCCACAGGGGTCGCTTCTGGGCCACACCGTCTCGTCGTGGCAGAGCAATCTGCGCCTCTCCCTGTTTGCAGACGGTAATAATGCTGCGCTTCGTACTCTCGTCGGAAAGCAAAATGTTTCGAACGTCCACAAGGTTCATGCCGAGCAGCGCTTCGAGTGAACGGGCCTTTTGCAGTTCTTCTGCGTTAAGCTCGGCTTTATAGGCGATTAGTATGCCTTCTGGCTTTAAAAGAGGTTGTGCAAGCTCCATCAGAACAGGAAGGGAGGAGACAGCGCGGACAACGAGAGCAGAAAAGCGTTCTCCTTCGCGCGCTACCGCTTCAGCTCGTTTTGCAAGAACCCTGATTTGTTGGCCCAGCGACAGAGTAGAGACTATGTCCTCAAGAATGTCGGCCTTCTTCTGAACGGATTCTATCAGCGCTGCGGAACGCCCGCTCTCTATCGCAAGGGGAATGCCCGGATAACCGGCTCCGCTCCCAATGTCGGCAAAAGAGCCCTCGGGGGCTTGAGCCAATTCTTTGAGCCCTGCCAGCGAATCTTCAACATGTAAGCACAGGGCTTTTTGCCAGTCTGTTATGCGCGTCAGGTTTATGCGTTGGTTTGCTCGTAGAACAAGTCGAAGATGTTCTTCAATCAATGCCTGTTTCTCGTGTGCCACAAGCTCTTGTCATTCTCACTGAAGTTTGATAACGACCTGCCGATTAGGTTCCACTCCTTCGGACGTCGTTGACACCCTCGGGTCGTCGCGAAGAGCGATATGAACAATGCGGCGTTCATATGGTGTCATCGGACGAAGCCGAACCTCTCGTTTTTGTCTGAGTGCCCGTGCCGCCGAAGACTTTGCAATAGTGACGAGCTTCTGCTTGCGACGGTGCTTGTAGCCCTCGACATCAACCTGAAGGGGATGGCGAAAGCCTATGCGCTTCGCGACCATTGAGGAAACAACAAACTGGAAGGCATCCAGGGTTCTCCCATGCCGCCCGATAAGAATGGCAAGGTTTTCTCCAACAATGTCAAAGATGAGCTCTCCCTCATCGCCTTCGTACTCTTCAATCGTTGCGTTCTCGACCCCAAACCACGGAAGGAGTCGGTTGATGGCTTCGATTGCGGCATCGGCGATGGCGTCGAGCTCCTCATCGGTCAGAACAACTTCCCTTATGTTGTAGTCGTGTTCGGCGCCCTCTTCATCGCCAGCCAGGCCTTCGTCATCGCCAGCCACGCCCACGTCATCAGCCGCGCTGGGCTCGTCCTCAACGACTTCGTAGTCAGATGTGGTTTCGTCCGCACCTTCGACCGCTGTATCAAATTCCTCATGTGTTACTGACATTTTATCTTCCGTTCTCTCTGGAACCCTGCATCCCTCATCAAACAGACCTTCTAACATCTCGCCCTCCGTTTCAGCTGCCCGCGCAGGCAGGTCTACCCCGCACGTCTGCCCACGTCTGCTCTTTGGTGAATCATTTTGTTTTCTTTGGCCGATTCTTACGTTCCTTGCGGTCAACCTCAACCTTCACCGGCTTTATCTCAACTTCCTCTTCAAGGGCGTCCTTGCGCTCAAGCAGTTTACGCGACGCCACCTGCTGGCCGACGCCGATCAGAGACGACACGTCCCAGTAGAGCAAAACGCCGGCGGGCGCCATCCAACCAAACCAGATCATCATAAGAGCCATTACGCCCGTCATGATCAACTGCTGTCGCTCCCTGGTCTTGTTGATGATGAGCGGTATCAGCATTGAGACGCCAAAGAGTACAACCAGTATCAGATAGGGAACAACCGCCAGCATGCCCTCGGGCGTAAAGGAAAAAACGTTGCGGGGCCCCACGGTCAGATCCGGAATCAGGCCATAGAAGGTGACCGCGGCTCCTTCTCCTGCCCGCTGTTGGAGCTCCAGGAGCACCTGATAAAGTGCTATAAAAATTGGCATTTGTAGCAGCATGGGCAGACAGCCCGAAAGCGGGTTGAACTTCGCCTCCGCGTACAGCTTCATCTGCTCTTCCTGCAAGCGCTGCTTGTCATCAGCGTATTTTTCTTTTATTTCATTGAGGCGAGGCTGCATTTTCTGCATTTTATAAGAGGAATGAAACTGTTTTCTGGTTATAGGATATAAAAGTATACGGATAAGCAGGGTGATGAGGATGATTGCCATGCCCCAGTCGCCGGTAAAGCTGTAGAACCACTCTATGATGGCGAATATCAGATCTTTAAACCAGGTCCACACAGGATCTCCTATCGTCTCTACGGCACAGGGTCATATCCTCCGGGATGCCAGGGGTGGCAGCGGCTTATCCTTTTGAGACTGAGCCAGAACCCCTTGAGAAACCCGTACCGTTGAAAAGCTATCAGCGCATATTCCGAACACGTCGGAATGTACCTGCATGATGGTGGTAGCAAAGGCGAGAGAACACGTCTGTACATGGTAATACAGAACAGTGCCATATGGGTCGGGATTTTCTGTATGAAAGAAAACGCCTTTTTCATCCCGTTGCCTCATTTCAGCGTGCGCTCCAAAATCCGCCTCAGTTCTCCGGCAAGCTCCTGTGAGCTGGCGTCTTTTGTCTCCGTCCGCGCAACCAGGGCGATGTCATAGCCGTCCCTGGGCAATCCGGCCTGGCGTGCGGCCTGCCTCATCACGCGTTTTGCCCGATTACGACCTGGCGCATTACCGAGGCGTTTTCCTGCGATAAAAGCAACGCGACCTCGCCGGTCGCGTCCCTCAGGCTGTGTGGCTATGAGCACGAGCAGGTTTGGACTGACATTCTTCCTGGCCGTCCTGAACAGATCTGAGATTTCTTCCGAGGAGGTAATGGTGTCCTTCATGGCTCTCACAACCTGCTGGCTCTACGGCCTTTCAGACACACAGTCTCGCACGTCCTTTGGCTCGGCGAGCGGCGAGAACGGCTCGACCGCCCTTCGTTGACATACGGGCCCTGAAGCCGTGGCACTTTGCACGCTTGCGCCGGTTGGGCTGATAGGTTCGCTTCATAATGATTCTATCCTTTGCGCATCGAATCTCTTTCGGAGCATAAGGGAAGGATTATACGGTTTTGTCGCTCGTGCTGTCAAACCAACGCAGGTTCTGGGCAACAATCCCACAGGGAGTTTTGGAGAAGGGACGAGGGCTTTTGCGGCCGTTTAAAAAATATGAAAAATCTCCATAAAAACCTTGGCAGAGAATTTTACCCTGTGGAAAATGTTGAAAACACAGTGCCTGCGGGTGTAGCCCTGGGGAAAACCTCAAAAGGAGGCTTCCTGGCCTCCCTTGACATCTGTTGTGAAAAGATTATTGTAACTGCACCTGTGTTTTTCGTGACAGGAAAAAGCACCATTTATCAGTTGTTTTGCACCAGCTCTTTGACAAGAGAATCCGTTTTCGAATCTTCGGGCGTCAGCGGAGCCGAGCGCCGCATGTTTCGTGTTGTCCTTTATTTTTTTGAAGGCCGGCTGAGGGTTTTTCACAGGAGCGCTTGTTATTTCATCGTCCGATTTCATGTTCTTCACATATTTCATAATTTTTCCACAGGCTCTGCATTATCTCTCGTTTGAATTGAAATATCCCGCTAGATTGGTGTATCTTATTTTCATCAGCTTGTTGAGTAATTGTAGCTACGGCTATACTCTGCTGAAACAAGCGCGTTTTTGGCCGACCGATTCCGTAAGAACGTCCTTATTTTGGGGAAAACTGCCGGAATTTTCACTTTATTTCGTTCAAGCGATGAAAGATAAGGAGGACGCATGGCGGACGAGAGCAGCCTTTCTCTTTCTCTGATTGGCACGCGGGCGCGTATCGCGGTCTATGACGACCTGCGCTCCTCGCCACGTATCATCGAGATAGAATCGGCGTCGATTCCCGATTTCATCGAGTCCATTGCTTCGACCACCTATTCTGAGGCGCGCGCTTTGGGAGGAAGCCTTCCCTATACGGTCATCCGTGAGATTGCTGAAAACTTCATTCACGCCGACTTCAAGGAGTGCGCGGTCTCCCTGCTCAACCACGGAAACACCATCAGCTTCTCAGACCAGGGGCCCGGCATTGAAAAGAAACTCCTTGTTCAGCAGCCCGGGGTTACCTCGGCCACGGCGGACATGAAGCGCTTTATTAAAGGGGTTGGTTCGGGGTTTCCCATCGTAAAGGAATACCTGCAATTTTCCAAAGGCCATCTGAGCATCACTGACAATGCCCTTGAGGGCGTGGTGATTACGCTTTCGGTAGAGCCTCAATCCTCTGCGGGCGCGCTCGGTAGCCTGAACAATGGCCTCGCTGCGAATGGGGCGGGGGCCCTGCCGTTCGGGGGGGCGCAAAGGCACGGCGCAACGGACTCGCCGCCTTCTTCTCCGACGGCTTTGCCGCTTCCCGGCGCTGTGGCTGACCCTTCTGCTGGCTTTCAGGCCGCCGATTACCCGCCAAGCCTTCCTGCGCAGCCTGTTCTTGACGAGCGCGAGAAGCGCACCTTGCTTCTGGTTGCCGAACTGGGAGCTGTTGGTCCAAACGACCTGGTAAAGCGCCTCTCGTTAAGTGCGCCAACCGTATCGCGCCTTCTCAAGTCCCTTGAGCGTCGCGGTTTTCTTGAGCCGGTTGCACGGCGGAAACGGATTCTTTCAAATGCTGGCCTGTATCTCTTACAGGAGATGGGTCTGCAGATATAGTCAGGGTCTGGTTGGGGGTACTGACGGTCAACCGACGATAGGAATGAGATTATGACGCAGGGTGAAGCTGTCCAACTTTGGGATTTAGCCCTTACCTTACTTGAACAACAGGAGGGGAAAGATCGCCCTTCCCTTCTCGCTATCTGCGAGAAACTCACCCCGCGCTCTTTAAGCGCCAACGAGATTGTCTTTTCCACCACCAATGAGTATGTTAAGGGCTTCGTTGAGCGAAACTACCAACACGAGCTCCTTCAGGCAATCCGCTTCGCCTCTGGCCAGGACTACCAGCTGCGCATCGTCATTAACAGCGAATCGGAGCCCTCGGTGCCCGAGGCTGAGCCCGCTGCCCCTCTGGCTGCCGCGTCAGTTCCCCAAACAACGTCATCGGCAGGCGGTGCGACGGCCTCCTCAGCAGGCGCAGCGCCTTCAGCAGCAGGAGCCCTCGGGTCGTCGTCCTCGGTGGCATCCTCACCGGTAACACCCTCGGCGTCCTCGGCGGCCCCGGCGGCGGCATCGATGTCTTCATCAACAGCGCCAATACCAGCATCGCCGCCCCTGCGCCCGACAGTTCCCGGAGCCTCACCCGTCCCTTTGGCGCAGCCTTCATCCTCCCCGTTGGTGATAGAGGAGAAGGCCGCCTTTGAGCCCGCGCAGCCCGATCATCTGACAAAGACCTTCGAGACGCTTGTTGTGGGCGAATCCAACCGTTTTGCCTATGAAGCCGCACGCGGTGTCGCAGAAAACCCCGGCCGACATATCTACAATCCGCTTTTCCTCTATGGAAAGTCCGGCCTGGGAAAGACCCATATCCTGCTTTCCATTGAGAACTACGTGCGTATAAACCATCCAAATATGAAGGTCATCTATACGCGGACTTCAGATTTCATCGATGATTTCATGACGATGGTTCGTTCTCAGAACAACACGGATTTTAATCAGAAATATCACCTGGTTGATATGATTATTCTCGATGATATTCAGTATATCGAAGGAAAAGCAGGCACGACAAATGAGATATTTAATATCTTTAATACCTTTGTTGAACATAATAAGCAGATTGTTCTCAGCGCGGATCGCAGCCCTTATAACCTCGAGCTTGATGAGCGGCACCGGAGCCGTTTTGTCAAAGGTGGCCCGATAGATATACAGCCTGCGACCTTTGAGATGAAACTTGCCATCTTTGAGAACTGCCTGGATTATTTTTGTCGGGATATGAATCGCCCGGACATACGCGAGCTGTTTTGCTCCGATGTCATCAACCGGGTCGTGGAACTCTCAAGTTCCAATATCAGGGAACTTGAGGGCATTATCGCAAACCTTGTTGGGTATCTGCTGCTGAGCGGAAAGGACCGTTACGAGCGTTTGACCATCGAAGAAGCTGAACAGCAGATCCGTAAGAATTTTCAATTCAGCAACCGTCAGGTTGACATCCCTGCCATCCAGCGGGCTACCGAAGAGTACTTCCATGTTTCTCATAACGACATCTTGGGCACGAAGCGCTCGCAGGACATATCGTATCCGCGTCAGATAGCGATGTATCTGGCACGAAGCCTGACTCAACATTCCCTGCCTTCCATCGGGAGGGCTTTTGGCGGCAAGGATCACTCAACGGTTCTGTATGCAGTCAATAATATTGAGAAGCGCTCCATGAACTCTATGAAGACAAAGCAGGAGATTGAAAATATCAGAGAGATGATCCTGCAATAATGAGGGTGTACAGAGTTTCGCGTTCCCTTAAAAGAGGGATAAGGAACGACGTGAAAAGGATGTGGAGAAGCGCGGGGTCGTCTGGTGAATATGGCGCGGGTTTTCCCGGGCAGCGAGAAAAGAGAGGGAGTTTGGGGAATATGGGGGATTGCAGTCACAGGATTTCCGAAGCGCTACGCCGCAGGCGAGCAGGAACGTGGAGCGTTCTCCAAAGTTTCCACAGGACCTTTCTCTCCTACAATCTGTATGTATTATAAATAAGAATAAGAACAGGAAGCAGGACGCCATGAAGTTGACCATTGAGAAAAACCGCCTGTCCCACAGTCTTGGTGTTGTTGCCAAGGGAATGTCTTCGCGCACCACCCTGCCGATTCTTTCCAGCGTGCATCTGGAAGCACAGCAGTCCTCCCTGGTATTTCATACAACCGACCTGGAGGTATCCATCTCCCACAGCGCCGAGGCGCTGATTGAACAGGAGGGCGCAACTGTTGTACCGGGCAGACTGTTTGCAGACATCGTGAAAAGTCTCCCTGACGCGGCGGTCACTCTGGAGCAGACCAACGAGGGACTCAGGGTACTTTGCATGGATTGCGAGTTTCTCTTAAAAACCCTCAACCCTTCCGACTTTCCTCTCTTCCCACAGGCCGACACACAAAAACTCATCAGCCTGCCTGCCGCCCAGTTTTCGTCGATGATCAAAAAAGTAACCAAGGCGGTGTCAAAAGACGAATCCCGTGCCGTTTTAACCGGGGTATTTCTGAATGTGGAAGGCGCTGAGCTCCAGATGGTGGCAACCGATTCCTACCGTCTGGCAATCGTCGAAAGTAAACTTGACCTTGCCCCAGAGGAAGCGATAAGCCTGATTGTTCCTGGTGACATACTGGACGAAATCGCCCGTCTGGTTACTTCTGAAGAGACGGTTTCGGTAGGAGAGGGAGAAAACCAGATCATCTTCACGTTTTCCAACACCCTTTTCATCACCCGAAAAATAGAGGGGAATTATCCAAATTATAAGGCGATTATCCCGGTGGAAAAGAATTGCACCGCAGTCGCTTCAACCGCCGTCCTTCTTTCTGCGGTCAAACGGATTGCCTTAACCGCGCAGGTGCATACCCCTCTCCGCTTCTCTTTTTCAAGCGAGGATCAGACGATAGAAATCAGTTCACAGACACAGGATGTAGCGCGCGCGAAAGAGAAAATTCCTGCCCAGATTGAAGGCGCTCCGTTAGACATAGGCTTTAATCATCAATATATTCTCGATGGCTTAAACGCGATAGATACCAAAGAGGTTTTATTTGAGGCACAGACCTCATTAAAACCGGGGATTTTAAAAACAGTGGGGGAGGATTACTTCTTTTATCTGACCATGCCGGTACGTATCGAGGCAAACTAACCTTATAGGAAGCCGGCAACAAGATGAACACCGGGACGTACGAATTGTCTGGTAAAAGGTATTGAGGCGGTTATGGAGGCCGTCCTCAAAAACCTGCAACTCAGAAATTTTCGCAACCATGCCGACGTTTCTCTACATGCTGAAAAACAGCAGCTGATACTCATAGGGAAAAACGCGGTGGGTAAGACAAATATCATAGAAGCATTACAGCTTATCAGCATGCTTTCTTCGTTTCGCACCTCCCGATGGCATGACATTCCCCTTTCGCACCAAGACGATGCCGACACCGCATCAGATGCGTACCCCGAGAGCGCCCGCGGCGCTGTGGTGCAGGCGGAATTTGACCAGAATGGCCGCCAGCTGGAGATAAAACTTACGATTAACGAGGGGAGAAGACAGTACTTTCTCAATGATAAAAAACGCACCAGGGATGAACTGATGGGCCTTATCCCAACCGTTTTATTTGTACCAGAAGACCTTGACATCATCAAAGGCCCCGCCGAGCGACGAAGAAGCCTCCTTGATACCGTTGGCCAGCAGCTCTCACACACCTATCATAAGATACTGACCGACTATCAACGGACGCTGCGTCAACGCAATCGGCTCCTACGACAGCAACGGGAGTCGGGCTCTCGTTTTGGGTATACAGGCGAGCCTGCAAGGCCTCCAGAATCCGATGGTCTTACGGGGTATACGGCGCCTGACGAACCCAGCAGCCCTGATGGATACACCGGGCCCACCAACTCTGGCGGTCTGCGCGGATATGCCAGTCGCAGCACGCTTATACAGGAAAGTTGGGACGAAAGCCTTATCACCATTGGGGCGCAGCTGTTTGTCAACAGGCTAAAACTCTACAAACGCCTCGCCGAGAAGGCCGCGGCCTACTATGCCGAGCTTTCTGAAGGAGAGCGGCTTACCAGCGCCTATATACCGGGGTTTGGTGCTGTTGGCGAACACTCCCGCAGCGAGGTGGAGGCGGCCTATCGGCAGCAACTCGACGTACTGCGCAATGAGGAACGTGCACGCGGCAGCAGCCTCATTGGGCCACACCGTGACGAAATCAGCTTTGCCATAGACGGGCGCGACGCGCGTACCTTTGGATCGCAGGGACAGCAGCGCACCATCGCGCTCGCCTGCAAACTGGCAGAGCTCGACCTGATTTGTGAAATCAGCGGAAACACACCGCTTCTGTTGCTCGACGACGTGATGTCTGAGCTTGACGGTAGACGGCGAAGCGCTCTGTTGACCCTTTTGAACCGGGAGATATGTGCGGTTATTACGGCAACGGACACAGACGGCCTTGATGCGGATTTACTCAAGAAGGCACAAATTATACGGCTTCATGCCGACAGCGAGCGCCTATGAAAACGTGGCGGAAAAACGGCAAGGGGAAGGTGCGGCTTAACGATGAACTCGCGCTCTATATAACACAGGCAGATGCGGAGGGGATACAGAAAAGCCTTACGCTGAAGGCTGCCTGGGAGGAGGCCTGCGGCAGGCAGGCACTTGAGCATACCGACAACGTGACCTACAGCAAGCGCGGGCAGGGAACCGTCATTCTCGTGTATATGGACGATTCTCATTGGGCGGCCGAGTTGAGCATGAGTAAGGAACTGTTGCGTCTGAAACTTACCCGAGCCCTGGGCCAACCGATAGACGACATCATCTTTGAGGTCAACCGCCGCGCGGCGCTCAAACGGGTCTTTACAAAAAGCGCCCGGGAACCAAAGGAGGAGGCGTGGCGCGTACCGCCCGAGGCGCTTACCTCTGATGAGGAGAGACACGCCCGGGAAATCCTTGCGGGCATCACACACGAAAAACTCAGAAAAAGTCTCTACAGGGCAATGAAAGCCGATTTGGAGTGGAAAAAGGGTATCCAGTATTCAAAATCGTCCCAGAAAGCCCCAGAAAGCCCAGAAACCCTATAAAACAAGTGTTTATTAAACCAACACTCTGCTATACTTATACAGACAAAAAGCAGCAGGCTGAAGCGCGACCGGGACAAAGCCCATATTCGCGCTTCGCGTATGTAGAAAAGGGGTACTGGAGAGCTTCGAACCGTATGTTTTGGCCTGCTTTCCAGGAACACGATCTCGAAAGGGATGCTCATGGCACACAGCACCAACGGCACCAACAGTAACGCCGGTAGCGCCGGTAACGCTGGCACCGCCGGTCGCGCCGGCACCGCCGGCACCAACGCCGCGCATTATGACGAGAAGGACATCCAGGTTCTCGAGGGTCTGGAGGCCGTGCGCAAACGCCCCGGCATGTATATTGGCTCAACTGGCCCGCGTGGCCTGCACCATCTTATCTACGAGGTGGTTGATAATTCCATCGACGAGGCGATGGCGGGCTTTGCCGACCGCATAGACGTCACCATCCATGAGGACAATTCCGTAACCGTACTGGATAACGGCCGCGGTATCCCGGTGGGCAAGCACCCGAAGATGAAGATACCCACCCTTGAGGTCGTGCTCACGATACTGCACGCTGGCGGTAAATTTGGCGGCGAGGGCTATAAGGTCTCCGGCGGATTGCACGGCGTGGGCATCAGCGTGGTCAACGCGCTTTCCTCGCGCCTTGAGGTCGAGGTTATGCGCGACGGCGGCATCTGGGCAATGGCCTTCTCGCAGGGCAAGGTCATTCAGAAGATAAGCCAGACGGGGAAAACGAAAAAAACCGGCACGAAGACCACCTTCTGGGCCGACCCGGAGGTTTTTGAGACGACCGTCTACGACCACGACACCATTGCCTCACGGCTGCGCGAGATGGCCTTTCTCAACAAGAACGTCAAAATTATCTTTACCGATGAACGCATGCCCTCAGAGGACGCAGAGGCGCCCGGGCCGCTTGTTGAGGTCTATCAATACGCGGGCGGCATCGTCGATTTTGTGAAATACGTCAACGAAGGCAAAAACGTGCTTGCCGGACTCTCAAAACCCATCTACTTTACAGCGACGCAGGAGGCGGTGGGGGAAATCGAATTTGCCATGCAGTGGAACGACACGCACTATGAGACGACGCTGGCCTTCGCGAACAACATCCACACCACCGAGGGCGGCACCCACCTCGAAGGCTTTAAGAACGGCATCACCCGTGTGCTCAACGATTATGCTCGCAGCCACAGCATGCTCAAGGAAAAAGAGGACAACATGGCGGGCGAAGACGTGCGCAGCGGCCTGGCCTGCATCATCTCCGTGAAACTGCGCGAACCACAGTTCGAAGGCCAGACGAAGACCAAGCTCGGCAACACCGAGATTCGCGCACTGGCGCAGTCCGCCGTCATGCAGGGGCTGGCGGAATATATGGAGGAGCACCCCAACCCCGCGCGCGAGATTGTCAAAAAGGCGCTTGAGGAGAAGCGCGTGCGCGAGGCCGTGCGCAAATACAAGGATACGCAGCGCAAGCAGAAGGAGACCTCGCTTCCCGGCAAACTCGCGGACTGCTCGCTGCGCGACCCGGAGCTCACCGAGCTCTACATCGTTGAGGGCGACAGCGCCGGCGGCTCCGCGAAGCAGGCGCGCGAGCGCTCGTTTCAGGCAATTCTTCCCCTGCGCGGCAAGATACTCAACATCGAACGCGCCAATCTGCACCGCTCGCTTTCCTCCGAGACCATCAACACGCTCATCACGGCGCTCGGCACCGGAATCGGCGACGATTTTGCCGCGGAGAAGGCTCGCTATCACAAGGTCATCATCATGACCGACGCCGATGTGGACGGCGCACATATCCGCACGCTTCTGCTCACCTTCTTCTTCCGCTTCATGCCCGGGATGATTGAGCACGGCTACATCTACATCGCTCAACCGCCGCTTTACCGCCTGGCGGTCGGGCGCAAGCACACCTATATCTATTCGGACGAGACGCTCAAAAAAGAGATCGCGCAGCTGCCGCCGGTGAGCAAGTACACAATCCAGCGCTACAAGGGTCTTGGCGAGATGGACCCCGAACAGCTGTGGGAGACGACGATGGAGCCGAGCCACCGCACCCTGTTGCAGGTGATGATGGACGACGCGCTTCTGGCGGATAAGGTTGTGAGCGACCTGATGGGAGATCAGGTGGAGCCGCGCAAGGAGTTCATTCAGCGCCACGCGAAGGACGTGCGCTTTTTGGACATCTGAGGGAGCGTGAGCGCCCCATCTCAGGACGGCCCGGGCGCACAGGGGGCGGGCGCACAGGGGTTGGGCCGCAGGGCCCGGGCGCACAGGGGGCGGGCGCACAGATATACTCGCCGCGCAAAAGGCGCGTTAAAAGAGAGAGAGGAACGACGTGGCAGGCAGTACAACACAGGAACTGGACCTTTCCGGTAGCCGGATAGAGCCGGCCGAGATTGCGCATGAAATGCGCGAGAGCTTTTTGGCCTATGCGATGAGCGTCATTGTCGCGCGCGCCCTGCCTGATGTGCGCGATGGCTTAAAGCCGGTGCATCGTCGCATCCTCTACGCGATGAACGAGAGTGGTATCACGCCCAACCGCCCTCACAAAAAATCCGCTTGGACCGTCGGTGAAGTTATCGGCAAATACCACCCACATGGCGATGTCGCGGTCTACGACACGATGGTGCGGCTGGCACAGGAGTTTTCCATGCGCGTACCGCTTGTCGACGGGCACGGCAACTTTGGCTCGGTTGACGGCGACCCTCCGGCGGCCATGCGCTACACGGAAAGTCGTCTCCAGCGTGCCGCGATGGAGCTTTTGCGCGACCTGGACAAAGAGACGGTCGATTTTCAGCCAAACTATGATGAGTCGCTCCAGGAGCCCGCAGTGCTCCCGGCGCGGTTTCCCAACCTGCTGGTCAACGGGTCACAGGGCATCGCGGTGGGCATGGCAACGAACATTCCGCCGCACAATCTGGGAGAGGTTATCGACGCCACCTGCCTTCTGCTCGACAATCCCGAGACAAGCCTCGAAGAGCTCATGGCCGTTTTGCCCGGCCCGGACTTTCCCACCGGAGCGATGATCATGGGACGGGCGGGGATTCGCGACGCGTATGAAACGGGCCGCGGCTCGCTGACGCTGCGTGCGAAGGCCCGCCTTGAGAAGACTTCCACCGGGAAGGATCGCATTATATTCTACGAGCTTCCCTATATGGTCAACAAGGCAAAGCTCGAGGAGAAGATAGACGAGCTTAGGCGGGACAAAAAGTTGCCCGACGTAAACCTGGTACGCGATGAGAGCGACCGAAAGGGCATGCGCCTGATGGTCGAGCTCAAGCAGGGCGCCATCCCCCAGGTTACGCTTAACCAGATATACAAACACACGCAGGCACAGAACAACTTTGGCGTCATCATGCTTTCGCTGGTCGACGGAGTGCCGCGTACGCTCACGCTGAAGGAAACCCTGCATTACTACATCAAGCATCAGGAAGAGGTCATCGTCCGGCGCACGCGCTACGACCTGCGAAAAGCCGAGGAACGCGCCCATATCCTCGAAGGCCTGGTCATTGCGCTTGACAACATCGACGAGGTTATCGCCATCATTCGCGGCGCACGCCACGACGACGAGGCGCGCGTTGCCCTCATGGAGCGCTTCGGGCTTACGCAGGTGCAGGCCGATGCGATTCTTGAGATGCGCCTGCGCCGCCTGACCGGCCTGGAGCGCGAGAAGATTGAGACGGAACTTGACGAACTGCGCGAGAAGATTGCCTTTTACCGCAAGCTGTTGGGCGATGAGGCCCTCGTGCGCAATCTGGTCAAAGAGGAGCTTTTGGAGGTCAGGCAACGCTTTGCGACGCCCCGACGCACCGAGCTGGCTGCCGACGCGAAGGACCTTGAGGTTGAGGACCTGATCGCTGAGGAAGACATGGTGGTCACCATCACGCGCACGGGCTACGTGAAGCGCCTGCCGGTGGCGACCTACCGTCAACAGAAGCGCGGCGGCAAGGGCCTGCAGGGCGTAAATCTGAAAGACGACGACTTTGTGGAACACCTCTTTGTGGCCTCGACCCACGACTACATGCTCTTCTTCTCCACAAAGGGCAAGGTCTACCGCCTGAAGGTGCACGAGCTGCCCGTCGGAAGCCGTCATGCCCGAGGCACCGCGGTGGTCAACCTGCTGCCCTTTGAGCAGGGGGAGAAGATTGCGGCCGTTATCTCGACCAAGGAGTTTCCCGCAGACGAGTACCTGCTGTTTGCAACCGAGAAGGGCATGATCAAAAAGACCGCCATGAGCGCCTACGCAAACTCGCGCGCCTCGGGGCTTATCGCCATCAACCTGCGCGACACGGACGCGCTGATAAGCGTGCGGCGCGTGCGGCCCGGCGAGAAGGTGGTCATGGTGTCAAGCGCGGGCAAGGCGATACGCTTTGATGAGAGCGAGGCGCGGCCGATGGGGCGCGATACGACCGGCGTCATCGGCATGAATCCGGGCGCCGGTGCGCGTGTTTTGGGTATGGAAATCGCACCTGAGCGCAGCGAACTTTTTGTCATTACAGAAAACGGCTACGGCAAGCGCACGCCGGTCGAGGAGTATACCGAACACCATCGCGGCGGGCAGGGCATGGCCACCATCACGATGACGGAGAAGAAGGGCCAGCTTGCCGGCATGAAGATTGTCATGCCGGGACACGAGCTCATGATTGTGAGCGAGGAGGGCGTGGTCATACGCGTGCGATCGACCGACATCTCGCAGCTTGGTCGCGCCACGCAGGGCGTGAAGGTGATGAACGTCTCGGATTCTGACCGGGTGTGTGCGGTTGCGCGGGTGGCGGGCTCGAAGCGAAAGGCGGCGGCGCCGGGCGAGGACGTGGCGGACGTGCTGGACGAGGAGGATGCTGGGGAAGGCGCGGCTTTGGCGGGCTTTGACCAGGCTACCGTTGTTGGCCAGGAGACCCTGGCGTTGAGCGACGAGGACGACGAGGGCAGCGCCGCGAGCGCCGAGGGCAGCGCCGCGAGCGCCGAGGGCGCCGAGACACAGTAGGTTTGGCGATGATGACCGCGCGGAGAGCGCCGAGGCACAACGGGCTACTCGGCGCCCCCTCGGCGAACCTCAAAATCTTCCGGGGAAACGCTGTCCAGAAAGCTGCGGAACTGCTCCACTGTCGCGTCTTTGCTCGCTGTGCCCTGCATGAGGACGTAGGGAAACGATGAGGCGTCAAGCACGCTCTTCTCCACATAAAGCGGCACCCGGGCGCGCAGAGCCAACGCGATGGAATCGCTGGGACGCGCGTCGACGGGGATATGGCGCCCGTCCTGTTTGAGGGAGACCGTGGCAAAGAAGGTGGAGCCGTCGACCCGGTCAATAACGACGTGGTCTATCTCGGCGTGAAGAGCATTGATGATGTTGAAGAGAAAGTCGTGGGTCATCGGGCGGAGGCGCGGCTGACCCTCAAGGGCTAGACCGATGGCGGCGGCTTCGGCGGGGCCAATCCAGATGGGCATGACGCGGGCGCCGGAGTCGCTGTCGCCCAGGGGGCGCAGCACAACGACCGAGGGCGAGGGCGGAATGCCCACCACCAGAGTTTCGATCGTCACCGGTACCATGCGTGTTCCTCCGCTGCCTGCTGCTCTGCTGCACGTTGCGTCCCAGGGGGGGGCTCCGCCGTCCGCGGCACGCCGCCGTGTCCCCGTGGGGCTGTTGACAGGCAGCAGCATACCACAAGTCCGAAGGGGCGGCCCGTTTTTCGTGACCTGCCCCTTTCGCGCGTTTTTCTGCACAAAAGTGCGTTTGTGCGAAGTTTTCGCCCTCAAAATGCTCCCAAAATGCTTCCGCCCCTCCGTTTTGCCTGCAAAATGCCTGGTGGGCGAAGAACCGCTCGAACCGATTCTTCGCACAAACGCACTTTTGTGCAGAAAACGGCGGAATCGGAGGAGCATACACGCAATTAATCGGCACCGCCCTGGCGTGCGGTGGACTCTTGCGCGTACAGGTCGATGCTTCCCATGCTGCATCGTATGATGATCTCCAGTTCCGGCTCTCCGATGGCAAAGACCTTCTGCTCATCGCCCTCGTCGCGACCGTTGATGCTGACCGAACCCATGTCGCATTTGAGGTCATAGCTGATCTTGGAAAGCTTCTGGTCACAGGTTAGATTGGCGCTACCCATCGAGAGGGAGAGGAATGCTGGCCCGGTCAGACTGCCGGAGAATTCAAGAGAACCCATAGAGCACTCAAGGTTGAAAGCCTCAAATGCGCAGTCAAACGCATCCAGGTCGCCCATCGACAGCGCAACTTCAGTGTATTTGTCTGTGGTGCAGCGCAACAGTGTGGCTGACCCCATATCCAGGTCGATGTCCAACTGGGAGCACGTCACATCGCTCAGAGACAGGCTGCCCAAGTCGAGGTCAATCTCAATGTTGCGTGCGGAGAGCCCCGGGTTTTCCACCGCGGCAAGTCCGCTGTGGACGGTCAGGCTATCCAGCTTGGCAGACCGCGGATAGACGACCACGGCTTCGGAGTGGAGGGCGTTAACCCCAGCCCCGGCAGACGCCAAAGGGTTGCCCCAAAACTCCCAGCCGATGCCCGAATCTTGGGAACAGTCGATAACTAAGACGCCCTTGTCCACCGACCACGAGAACTCCGAGGAACCCCGATCATATTGGCCGCGGAAGCTCCAGTCGCTGCCTTCCTCAAATCGGATGGTTGAGACGTCTACCCTGACCTCAAGCGCAACGATGTCCGCTGCACTGCCCGAAGCGTCTCCCGAAGTGCCTTTGTCCGCCGTATCCGCCGCCGCCGCATGGATTTCGGCTGCACTGACATTGAAGGAGGCCATATCCACCGCAACGGAACCGAGAACGGGGCCATCAGGGGTCAGCCGCAGGGACTGCATGCCGCCCAATGCGTAGCCGGCACCGGCAAGAATGCCGCCGACCAGCAAAAGGCTCGCGGCGATTATCAAAACGACCTTGCTTGTCTTACGCATGGGACGCCTCCGTATTCTTTTTTGAGAGCCTTCGACGAATGTTGTTAAACAGGTATGCGACACCTTTGATGAGCAGATGGCCAAGCTTGATAAAGCCAAATGCGAGCAAGAGGGACAATCCCAGCGAGGCTATGCCAAAACCGAGATAGAACAGGCCGGCCGCAAACTCGGAGAAAAGCAGGATAAAGCCGCAGACCGAAGCCAGGACGCCGCAGACCAACAGGGCGATGACCATTGCGATAAAGGCGACAAACAGGGCGAGCAGCCCGGCGAAGACGGCGATGACCAGGGCCAGGACGGCAGCTGCCAGAGGCAGGCCGATGGGCAGGGCGAAGATGGCAAGCAATACGATGAGCACGACGGGCATCGCCGACTTGGTCCCCGACGACTGGGTGGACTGCTGGGGGGCGGGCTGCTGGGAAGTGGGTTGCCAGGGCCGCCAGGACGGCTGCGAAGGGGGTGTGCCGGCGGGCGGCGCGTAGGCAGGCGGTACGGCGGCGGACGGTACGGCGGCGGACGGTACGGCGGGGCCAGATTGCGAGGGCTCCGAGGGCGGCGCGGGTGGCTCGGAGGGCGCGGGTGGCTTAGAGGGCGCGGAGGACGGCTGCGTTGCCTGGGCAGACCGTGGCGGCTGAGGCGCGAACCACAGAGGCTGTTGCTCTCTGCCCGATTCTCCGTCCAGCGAGCGAATGGCGATGTCGGCCTTTATCTGGGCGGCGAGCGACTTTGGGGTTCCAAGGCTGCTCATTGCCTCGGCCCGTCCGTCTTCTCCAACTTCTTCAAGATATTCGGCATAGAAGGCAAGCGCCTCGTCACGCTCCCCCGGAGGCAGAGCGCTGAGCGCCCCGGCAAGCTCGCCCAAATACGTCTGAACGTCCATCTATTCCGTCCCTTCCAACAGTGAGTCCACCTGCACCTTAAACGCGCCCCAGTCCTCACGATACTGAGCGAGCTGCGCAAGGCCTGCGTCGGTAATCGAATAATAGCGGCGGTTGCGCCCCTGATACGGCTGGTCGTATGTGCGGAGATGCCCGGCGCTCTGGAGGCGCCGCAGTACCGGATAAAGCGTCGATTCGGAAACCCGAAGCCCTTCCTGAAGGCCCTGGGTCATCTCGTAACCGTAGCTGTCTTTGTGGTCGAGCAGTGCCAATACGCAGGCGTCAAGCAGTGCCGCCGAAATCGGAAAAGACAAGCCGCTCCCTCCTTTATGCTCCGGTCTGAGCGTCGGGGGTTAAACGGTTACGCCCCGATTCAGAATGATGGCAATTAGTGTCTGCATAATATTATAGACCATATAATATTATGTCTGTCAAGTGTTTGACAAAAGAAGGGGCGGAGCGCGAGCGCGGGGAGGGGAGGGGGCGAGCGCGGGGCGCCGGGGCGCCACCGAGGCGCAGGGGAGAGGTGAGGGGAAGGGAGGGGTGCGGGAGAGAGGCGCCGGGGCGTAGGGAGGGTCGCAGGAGAGAGGCGGGAGAAAGGGGAAGAGAGGCAGCGCCCCCATAAAGCCCCGCGCCAGAGGGCCGAAAGTACGTTTCCGCAAGGCTCCGCACACAACAGACGCGTCCCTTGCTATAATCTCAGAGTTGTTACATGGTGTCGGGGTGTAGCGCAGCCCGGTAGCGCGCATGCTTTGGGAGCATGATGTCGCTGGTTCGAATCCAGTCACCCCGACCACGTCGCACCTCGCTTCACAGCGCAGAGACAAGACCCAAAAGCGGTCTTGTCTCTGCTTCGTTTCGCGGTTGCTCCTTATCCCCAAAAAGTCCCTCGCCCTTACGGGCTCAGTGTACTTTTTGGGGGCCCCGTATCAAGGCCAGGCTGTTTATGGCGCCTGCCCCGCTGGGGCAGGCGCCCTGTGATGTGCGCGAAGCGCGGATTCGAAGCAGCTTGCTGGGTCTTGCAGGCGGTACGCTTGCAAAGCGAACCGCCAAGCGTCGCCGGGTCAAGGGGCCTGCTCCGCGAAGCGGACGCGAGCGTAAGCGAACGCCCTTGACGCGGCGACCAATCCAGTCTCACCCCGACCACGTCGCAACTCGCTTCACAGCGCAGAGGCACACTACCGCAGCGCGATTACTGGCGCGTATATCTCGCACGCTGCGGCAGTGCGTCACCCGAAAAGCAGCCTAACTGAAAAGGTAGTCTTTGAATCTGCGGCGGCTGGCATCTTGTGTCGCCGTCGCTCTGCCTTATTTGCCTGCGCAATCAGAGCTTTCTCCAAAGTAGCTTTTAGATCACTATGCTATACTGGTATCGAACATATGTTCGTCCAGAAAAGGAGGCATTGTGGAGAAGCAGAAGCAGGAAATCATTACCGTACAGGGCACGGTCATCCGCGTGGTCAAGCATGGCAAAGAAGATTACGTGTCACTTACAGATTTGGCAAGGCAGAAAAACCCGCGTGACCCAAAGGATGTGGTCAAGAATTGGATGAGGACACGCAACACCATCCGGTTTCTGGCGCTGTGGGAGCAGTTAAACAACCCCCGGTTTAAGGGGGTCGAAATCGACCCCCTTTTGTACGAATCAGGAGATCACGCCTTTACTCTCAGCCCGAGCAGATGGGTGGAGCTCACCGATGCTATCGGGATATACGTTAAAGCCTCACGCGGGGGAGGGACATTCGCCCACGTTGACATTGCGCTTGAGTTTGCTTCGTGGATAAGTTCGGAATTCAAATTGTATCTGATGTCTGAATTCAAACGTCTCAAAACCGATGAGCAGCAGCGCCTTTCATTGGAATGGAGCCTGCAGCGTACGCTTGCAAAGATAAACTACCGCATCCACACCGATGCCATCAAGGAACAGATTATCCCGCCTAAAGTCACCAGGGCGCAGGCAACCGCCATCTATGCCAGTGAGGCCGACCTGCTCAATGTCGCATTATTTGGCAAGACTGCCGAGCAATGGCGCAGCGAGAACCCGGATGCAAGCGGCAATATCCGTGATGGGGCAACTCTTGAACAGCTTATCGTCCTGTCAAACCTTGAGTCCATCAACGCCTTGCTCATCCGGCAGAGCCTGCCACAGGGCGAGCGCCTTGTTCAGCTCAACGCGGCGGCCATAACGCAGCTGACCTCTTTGTTGGGCGACAAGCGAATAATGCGGCTGAATGCGGGCGAAAAGGGTTGAAATTGCCATCCCAGCATCGCACCCCGCCCGGGCGCTCGGTTTGCCCTTGGGCGGTCGCAGGCTCCCGCCCGGCCTCGCTGAAAACGCAGTGCGTTTTCCGGGCGCTCGGCCCCCAAAAACCTCGCCCTTACGGGCTCAGTGTACTTTTTGGGGGCCCCGTATCAAGGCCAGGCTGTTTATGGCGTCTGCCCCAGCGGGGCAGGCCAACAGTGCCCCCAAATCGTGCCGTTGACAGTGTGTCTGTGCTCAGATAGGATGATAAAATTGATTAGAAATACAGAATATAAACATTAATCTTCTGCATTTTGGAGCTTTCATGACTGATGAAAAGCGTACATACATAAAGAATCTATTTATCCAACGTGGGCCGATTTTGAAAGCAAGTCTTCTGCGAAAGAGCGGCGTCGCCAGCCGCGATCTTGCAGAAATGATACATACAGGCGAGATTGAGAGACTTAAAGTCGGCTACTATATCAGTGCAGAAAGCCTGACCGATGTCTCGGATACAGAGATTGCCGCTGCCCTCGTCCCTTTTGGGGCCGTCTGTCTCTGGTCTGCCGCACAGTTTTATGGGCTGACTACAATAAACCCGCTTGCCGTAACAATCGCCATCCCCGCGAACAGGACGCGCGTCGCCCTTCCGAAACATCCTCCCATCGAGCTAGTCGCCTACCCCCTTTCGACATTCGAGCTTGGCATAACAAGCGTCAAAGAAGGGCAGACGGCTTTTCGGATATATGACCGTGAGCGCACGGTCTGCGATTTCTTCCGCAAGCGTGGGCGGCTCGGTGAAGACGTGGCGCTCGATGTCTTGCGAGAGTATATGCGAGGCGCAAGAAACCTGCAGAGGCTTTTCGATTATGCCGGAAAACTGCATATCAACGCTGTGATACGGCCTTATGTAGAAGCCTTGGCATGAGAAGCCCCGACAGCATCAAAGCCCATTTAAAACGGCTTGCCGTTGCAGAGGGCAGACCGTTTGACTATCTGTTGATGTATTACTTCATCGAGCGTCTCTTGTATCGGCTGTCGGTTTCGGCATATGCAAACGATTTCATCCTCAAGGGTGGGCTGTTGCTGTATACCATGCTTGC
>JAISLY010000062.1 GCA_031277035.1 Coriobacteriales bacterium
TCAGAAGCGGCCTTGCCCCTGACCGCTACCTGGCGGCGCCCTCAGATACCTCCGGCGTGGCCATCGGCTCTACCACAGACAAAGATGCGGCCCTCAGGCTGCGTTTTGAGAAGACGACGTCTGGTATCGCAGAACTGGACGCCAAACTTGCCTGGATCAGGGATAATAAAATTGGTACGGACGGCGATGTGCTCCGTAGGAGCTTTGATTATGTTGTCAATAATTACGTGTATCGTTCCGGTTCGCTGTATCCTTCCGGAGACTGGGCTCCTCCCTTTGCTTTGGAGATGATCAACAACGGTGGTGGGAACTGCTATCACTTCGCCGCTCTATTCTGTGTCCTGGCGCAGTCCTATGGCTATGACGCCACCGTCATCTCAGGCAGTGTGCCGTCGCTCTCGGGCGGCTGGGTCCCGCATGGTTGGGTAGAGGTGCGTCTTAACGGCACGGTGTATGTCTGCGATCCCGATCTGGCGTACGAAATTCGTGGGTACAACTGGTTCATGATTACGTATGGCCAGGCGCCCACCACCTATAAGAAGTGATCTTCTGAGCGGCCCGGCATGGTTTTCTCCTCGCTGACCTTCCTTTGTATCTTCCTTCCGGTGGTCTTTATCGGCCATCTTCTGTTGCCGGGGATACGGGCTAAAAACGCCCTGCTGATCCTTGCCAGTCTGTTCTTTTACGCCTATGGCGAGCCAGTCTACGTCCTGCTGATGATTGCCTCGACGCTGATTAATTGGGGGCTTGGCCGGGCGATTGGCAGGCGTCTGGGCACAGGAGAGGCGGTGGGGGAGAAGGCCGACACCCCGGCTTCCGCTCCCCAGACAGGCGACAAGACCCCCGCAACCCTCACCACCCCCGCCACTGCTCCCGCAACCTCAAAGCCGCGGGGCCTCCTGGTCTGCGCAATCCTTGTCAACCTCGCCTTTCTCGGCATCTTCAAATACGCCGCACTTGTGGCGGGAACCCTCGGCGCTCTGTTTGCCATCGAGGCACCCTTTGCGCACATCGCCCTGCCAATCGGCATATCCTTCTATACCTTCCAGGCCCTGTCCTATGTCATCGACATCTACCGCGGACAGGTAGCGGCTCAGCGCAGCTATGCCCGCGTTCTGCTCTATATCAGTTTCTTCCCACAGCTGATAGCCGGGCCCATCATCAAGTATCACGAGGTCGAAGCGCAACTCGCCGTCCGCCACGTTACGGTGGATGGGGCTGCCCGCGGTCTGCGGCGCTTTGCGACGGGCCTGGCAAAGAAGGTTTTGATCGCCAATACCCTTGGGTCTGTGGCCGATGCGGTCTACGCCACGCCGGGCGGCGAGATCAACATGGCACTGGCCTGGATTGGGGCGATTGCCTACCTGCTTCAGATTTACTTCGATTTCTCCGGCTACTCGGACATGGCACTGGGCCTCGCGCGTATGTTCGGTTTTAACTTCAGGGAGAATTTTGAGCATCCCTACATCTCGCGCAGCGTGCAGGAATTCTGGCGACGCTGGCATATCTCGCTTTCCACCTGGTTTAAGGAGTACCTCTATATCCCTCTGGGCGGCAATCGCAAAGGCCGCGCGCGAACCGTCCTCAACAAGTTCCTTGTCTTTGGGCTCTGCGGCCTGTGGCACGGGGCGAGTTGGACCTTTTTGCTGTGGGGGCTGTTTCATGGGCTCTTTCTTCTGTTGGAGGAGTACCTGCCGCTGAAAAAACTCCCTCGGCTGCTCGGCTGGCTGTATGCCATGTTGGTGGTTTGTGTGGGCTTTGTGCTCTTTCGCGCAGACAGCCTTTCGCAGGCCGGTCTGATGATTCAGCAGATGTTTACCGGCTTTGGAGGAACATATGCGGCTGCGGCCCAGGCGGCATTTCTGATCGACCCTCCGATTATCGCCATCTTCTGCCTTGCGTGCCTTGCCAGTACGCCCGTTGCGGGCCTTGCGCGAAAGTGGCTCGCGGGGCGCGGCAAGCGTCTCCAGACAGCGGCGCGGATTTTGAGCTATGCTGGCGCGCTTGGCCTGTTTGTTCTGAGCTTCCTCGCACTTGCAGGCAGTGGGTATAATCCCTTTATCTACTTCAGGTTTTGAGAGGGCAGGACTTGAGACGGGTTCAGCTCATATTCATCGTTGTGGTCATGGCGCTTCTGCTGTTGCCTTCCCTCGGCATGTTGTGGGCGCGCAGCGACACGACGACGGAGCTGCGCACGCTTGCTCCCTTTCCTTCGCTTCGTGGCGACGGCACTCCCAATATCTCCGTCGCCTCCCAGTTTGGGCTCTGGTTTGATGATCACTTTGCCTATCGCAACGAGGCCATCGCAACCAACGCCCTGCTCCGCTATCGCCTGTTTGGTACGTCGGCGAGCAGTCAGGTTCTCGTTGGCAAAAATGGCTGGCTGTATTACGCAGGGACGCTTGCGGATTATCGCGGCCTTGCTCCGATGAGCGAACGAGCATTGTTTAACGCTGCGCACAACATGGCATTGTTCCAGCGTTTCAGTGAGGCGCAGGGTGCAGATTTTTTGTTTACCATCTGCCCCAACAAGAACACCCTGTATCCACAGAATATGCCCACAAACTGCTGGCCGTCCCAGCAGCCTTCCAATTCTCAGCGCCTCGCTTTGTATCTGGATGAGCTTGAGGTGAACTACCTTGATATGGCGGCCGTGCTTGCCGCGGTCGCACCGCCTGCCGCTTCCGCCGCCACACCCGCTTCCGCAGCCACACCCGCTTCCGCCGCCACACCCGCTTCCGCCGCCACACCGCCTGCCAATCTCACCGATGGCCCCAGGGAGTGGTACTTTGCACGCGACACGCATTGGAACGCAGCAGGCGCCTATCAGGGCTATGAGGCGCTGGCCGCCAATCTTGGGCTTTTGTATCCGCTGGCAGGGGAGTGGGAGCGCAGGGAGAATCATGTCGGGGACCTCGATCAGATGCTTTTTGGGGTGGCGGCAACACCCGAGGCCGACTGGCATCTCAGCGGCATCACCGACGGTCCCGACCCGGCGGGTACGGGTTGGTCGTATGAAGGCGGGCAGCCCGATGCTCAGACGAACCGCATCGTGACTGCGGGGCAGGGGAGTGCGACGCTGGTTATCTATCACGATTCCTTTGGGAATGGGCTTTTGCCCTACCTGGCTTTTGGAAGCAAAACTGCGGTATTCTCAAAACTTGTCCCCTACAACGCGCTCGAGGTGTCCGACGTGAGAGTCTCATGTGTTGTCGTCGAACGGGCCGAACGGCATCTCTACGATCTGGCAGCCGCACCGCCCATCGTTCCCTGTCCGAGCGTTGCTCTCGATACGGACAGCGCCACACGTCCGCTTGATGGGTCGGGGTCTGCGATAAACACTCTTGAGAAAGGCGCGAACGGCCCGCTTGTCACCTTTTCGGGCGTGGTCGATCCGGCTTGGCTCACCACGACCTCGCGCGTCTACGTGGCTCTCGTTGACGAGGCGGGCGCTGAGACCGTCTTTGAATCGCTGACCTTCAGTCCCGAGGAGACGGATGCGGACAACGGTTATCTTGCCTATCTTTCCCCAGAGGCCCTGCCTGAGGGCCAGTACGCGGTCAATGTGTACGTGGAGAGTCCTTCCGGTCTCGTGTTGGCCCATTCTGAATCCTTCAGGTGAGAGGAAATCGAAATGAAGGCTCCCCGTTCTCTTCGGCATCCGCCTGCCTCGGCGGCAGTACCGCCCGTTCCGCCCGCTTTGCCAGCAACATCCGCTTTGCCAGCAACACCGTCCCCATCGCTCGCACTGGCGGCATGTGCCCTGCTCGCCCTGCTTGTCCTGACGACAGCGGGGGTTTTGGCAGCCTGTGTTAGCGCCAGCCCGCACGGCTCAACGACGACACTCGACGCTAATCAGGAATCAAGTGCTCCTGTCGCGGGTGAGGCGGCGGGGCAGGCGGATGGCACGACGGAAAAGAACAGCCCTCTGCTTATCGGCGTGCCTGAAGAAGGGGCGGTTACCTTTGAGCTGACCAATGAGACTGGTCAAGACATCGTTGGCCTTCAGGCCAAGGAGACGATTGGTGCGGAGTATGGCTCGCAGCTTCTCGCTCCCGGTGAGATTTGGGGCGCTGACCGGCGAGCGCTTATTTCGGCAGGGATAGCAGCTGTGCAGCAGAGCACTGCCCCAGATGCCGCCGATGTTCTCATCAAGCCCCTGTATGACCTTCGGCTCCAGACCGCCAGCGGCACGGTTTATGAGCTCTACGCCATCTACCCGCAGACTCTTGTTGAGGCGCGTATTCGTATTGAGGAAGATGTTGCCTATCTGGTGTATCGAGAGGGTGATGCGGAAGCCTCGACCCTTGAGGCGCAGCGAGCCCGCCATTCTTGAGCAGCATGGCAGGCCAAGCCAGTAAAAAGCGCCCGCCCTGCGCACGGACCTCATCGTTTTGAGCAAGGAGACGGGAGCAGTAAGGTAGCAATGGAGTGCGATGGGCGGCAGCAAAGGGCATAGGCGTTTGTGGAAGGCCTGCGCGTGCGAGATGATTGATGTTATGATATTCAGCACACTGCTGATACTGAAGTGAGGCGATGCGGCGCGGGCACGGCGCGGTTGCTCGAAAGGACATTGAGAGATGAAGGAGATGGTCACGTTGATCAGGACAGTCAGGAAAGTGGCTCTGTTGGCCTGCGCGGTGGCGCTTGGTGCCTTTTTGTTGAGCGCGTGCGCGGTGGAATCGTATGTGGCGCCGAGTACCGCACCCCCCAGCCCCTACTTTAGCCTGACCGCCTCGCCGAGTGCCAGCGAAGTCATCGACCAGACGGTCGAGCAGATGAATGCGATTACCGAGCATGAGGCCGCTGCTCAGGCCGCCGAGGCTGCGGCTCGCGCGGAGGCGGAGGCACAGGCAGCCGCTGCCACAGAAAGCTCGGCTGCGGCTCCGTATGCGGCCTCGGACGCATACGGCTATGAGTATTTTTCCGATTCCGATTTAGCGGGCGACGCGGTAGGTGGTCAATCTGCGGATCAATGCATTCCCGACCTCGTCCTCAATTTTTAGCAGACACCGACTAGTGCGGCTGATTGACGCTGCCCTTGTCCTGTGCCTGGTGTTGGCGCTTGCGCTCCTCGGTGCGTGTGCGCCGCCGTCAGCGGTCTCCCTGGACGCAGCGCCTGAGGACGCGGCGTCTGCGGCAGATGGGGCCCCAGCGTCTGCGGCAGATGAGCTTCCAGCACCTGCGCCAGTCTGGCAGGTCGATACCGGAAACCCTGAGCTTGACGCCGACCTTCTCCAGATGCTTGAGACCATGGACCCCGCCGGTAATCTCCTCTGGCAATGCTTTTCCGCTACGGCTCACAACTTTACCTACGAGGATGGCCCCGAAGATCCAACGGGGGATTGGGTGCCTGCCTTTGCCCTGGCCATGTTCGAGAAGGGGCAGGGCAACTGCATGCAGTACGCCTCCGTCTTCTATCTGCTTGCGCAGGCCTGCGGCTTTGACGCCCAGATTGTGGTCGGTGACGTCTTGACCTACGATGAGGGCTGGGCCCTGCATGGTTGGGTGGAGATACGGCAGGATGGCGCCGTCTATATCTGCGACCCGACCATGGAAAACGGATTGTGGGGCGGCAACTGGTACATGGTCAGCTACGCGCAGGCGCCGGCGAGCTATCGTCTGGATGGCGAGCTGTGCGCTCCTGAGCCTGCGGCGCTCCCTTCTGCGGACAGCAGCGCCGTTTACGATGAGCTGCTTGAACTTGACGGTGGCGGTTCGGCCGAGCTGCTTTTGACCAACGACAGCGCGCTTACCCTCACGGGGCTCTCCCTTCTCCTTCCCGCCAAGGATGACTTCCCCCAGCTTACCCCTGCTACCGATCTGGCCCTTGCTCCGGGCGAGACCCTGCTCGTGCGCTATGAGCCACCGCCCGAGACGGAAGGCTGGCTCAATATCGTGGTGCGCGAGTATCGGGATCTGCAGGTCAGCTTTGACGGCACCTCGAGTTACCTGATCCACGACATCGACCTGACGATGATGGAACATGCCTCGCTCGGTTTTGAGGCGAGCGTCGCCTTTTTGAGCTACGATGATGCGGGTTGGAGGAGTCCAGGAGGACGGGCCTCGACCTTTGAGGCGGAGCGGGGCAGACGGGCGTTTTTTGATACGCCAGATGCGAGCAAGGGCTCCCGCAATCCAGACGAGGGAGGCGCACCCAATCCCGACGAGGGAGGCGCACCCAATCCGGGCTTTGATCAGGACAGCGACGCCTGTCTCGACGATCCCATTGTCCGCTGAACGACGCCTTGAACGGCACGCTGAAAAGCACGCTGAACGACGCCTTGAACGGCACGCTGAAAGGCGTGCTGAACGACACGTAAAACTCCCCCGCACTCCTCTACCTCATTGGCAAAAACGCGCGTATAATGGCGACAACGGATGCACGTGTGTTCACATCTCGACAGGCGCTTTCGGCGCCCCGGGTGCTCAAGGTGCGCTGTCGGGCGGGAGGGAGTACCCATGTATACCACGCAGTTTCCCCATCTCTTCAAGCCCCTGAAAATTCGCGATAAGGTTGTCAAGAACCGTATCATGTCGGCGCCCAACATGCTCTTTCACACCATTGACGGCAGGCCGGATGACTATTACATCCGCTATCTCGAACATAAGGCCCGGGGCGGTGCGGGCATTGTGAATCTTGGCGAGGCGAACGTCTGTGACGGCGGCAATCATACGCCTGAGATGGAGACAAGCGAGCAGAACCTCACGCTGTATGCCGAGATGGCGGCCGCCATCCATGAGCATGGTGCGCTGGCAAGTGTGGAACTTACCCACGGCGGGCGCAATGCCAAATCCTGGTTTAACAAGGACCCGAACAGGGTGGTCGGCCCGGTTGATGAGGTCAACTGGCTGGGCGTCAAGGTCCGCCAGATGACTGAGAAGGATATGGACTACATTGCCCAGGGCTTTGCCGAGACCGCCGCCTATTACCTCAAGGCGGGCTTTGACACGGTACTCGTCCACGCGGCGCACGGTTGGATGATTGCGCAGTTTCTCTCATCGTTTGTCAATACGCGCACCGATGCCTATGGCGGTAGTTTTGAGAACAGGATGCGGTTTCCTCTGATGATTCTCGAACGGATGCGTGCACATCTGGGTCCGCAGCCTCCGCTCTGCGTGCGACTCTCCGGCTCTGGGCGCCGCGAAGGCGATTTTACGGTCTTTGACATCATCGACTTTCTGGAGGCGGCCCAGGACTTTATCGACATGGTTGAAATCAGCGCCGAGGACCCCACCTACTCCGGCCTTTCGACCCTGCGCCCGCACGGCATCAACCTCGATTTGAGCGAGACGATAAAGCGCTCCGGTCGCATTCGGATACCCGTCTACGTCGTTGGCAACATCCAGGCTCCAGAGATGGCCGAGGAAGCCCTTGCCACCGGCAAGGCGGACGGCATCAGCATGTCGCGCGCGCTTATCGCCGACCCCTATCTGCCGCGCAAGCTGCAACAGGGCCGTCGTGAGGACATCACGCCCTGCCTTCGTTGTAGCAACTGCACGGACAGCGACAACACGGTGCGCCACTTTGTCTGTAGCGTGAACCCGAAGTTGGCACGCGAGGAGCGGCTCGGTTTTGGTGAGGAGCTTGCAAAGGCGCCGCACGCGAACAAGGTGCTCATCGTTGGCGGCGGCCCCGCTGGCATGAGTGCGGCGATTACGGCCACCGAGCGCGGCCATGAGGTCGTCCTTGTGGAGAAGGCCGCCTCCCTCGGTGGACAGCTGCGTTTCTCCGACCGCGACTTTTACAAGCATGACCTGCGCGAGTACAAGGATTTTCTTGTGAGAAAAACCCTGGAAAGCGGTACGCGACTGCTCTTTGGCACTGAGCTTTCGCGCGATCTTATCGTTCGGGAGGCACCCGACGAGATCGTCTTTGCGACCGGCAGCGAGCCGATTATCCCGCCAATCCCGGGCATCGAGAGCGCGAAGCATTGCACCGCGGCCTATGACGAGCCCGAAAGCCTTACGGGCGATGCGGTCGTGATTATCGGCGGTGGCCTCGTCGGCATCGAGACCGGCCTACATCTCATTAAACAGGGCAAGCAGGTCACGGTGCTGGAGATGTGCGACGAGTACGCCCGGGACGCCTGGGGCCTATACCGGATGAGTCTGATGGCGGTTGTCAATGAGGAGGGCCTTACGGTCATCACAGAGGCGACCGCGCGAGCGGTGACCGAAGAGGGGGTCGTCTATGAGCGCAAAGGCGCCGAGCAGCTCGCTTCTGCCGAGGTGGTGCTGTATGCCGTGGGGATGAGAAGCATCGACGCACCCTACTTTGAGTTCTATGACGCAGCCACCAGTGTCTCATTGGTTGGCGATGCGCTCAAAATTGCCAAAGTGGCCGGAGCCGTGCACTCCGGTTACTTTGCGGCATACGACATAGGGACGGTGTAGGAAGGCAAAGTGGGGACGGTGAACCGTCCCCCTTGTCAACTCCGCAGGTCGCATGAACCGCCTCTCCGTCCCCCTAGAGCGCTCCGAAAGAGTACCAGGTGCCGCCCCGGTACTCATAGACAAACCAACCGGGCGTGATGGTGACCCAGTTTCTGGTGTCATCGTGTCCGACCGATTCGGTCGTGTTATCAAAGCGCATGTTGTGAAAGACCCCATAGTTCTTCCCGTTGAGGGTAAACCAGTATTCAGAAAAGACCAGGTCATAGCGATAATAATACGGCTTTGTCTCGCTGTTCATACGGGCGAGCGCATCATCGCCCGGGCGCTCGAACCACAGCCGGGTGCCGGAGGTCCCATAGTTCTGGTCGGCCGTCAGAAAGCTCGCCGGTGCGAGCGGCTGGGCCATTCGACTTTGATACTCCCGCAGCCCCGCGCTGGTGCGGCGCTCAGAATTGGCATATGAGTTGGCAACGCTGAAGCGCATCAGGTTGATGGACCCTGGTGCGCCAGGGCCGTCTGCCACGGTAAAGCTTTGGGAGTAGCCATCAGAATAGATGAACTGCTCGCCAAGGGTGGCCTCATTAAGGACATACGCGCTCGTGAGGCCGTTCCATTGTGCGTTACGCCCTGGGAGATAGTAGCTTCCTCTGGTCGTGACCGGGCCTGAGATGTAGGGGTTGCCGACCTCCGCATACTGCAGACCTGCCAGTTCCAGGCAGGTTCTCTCATTCGCCTCGGCGATCTGCACGATTTCTCTGAGGTTCAGACGGTGGATATAACCGGTAAAACTCGGTACAAAAACCGCGACGAGAATCGCCAGGATGGCCAGCACAACGACCATCTCAATCAAGGTAAAGCCGCGGCAATCAGACAGTTTGTTATTTCTCACAGTCATGGCAGACCCTTGCAACGCCCTCAGGGAATGTGGCGGAGAGCTGGGGATTCGAACCCCAGATGCGCTTGTGGCGCATACTCGCTTAGCAGGCGAGCACCTTCGGCCTCTCGGTCAGCTCTCCGCATTGACAGGCTCCCTATGATAGCAATTCTCAGCATTTTCTGCAGGGGCGTACCCGGGGACGCATGAAGACAACCCCGCATCGGAGCTTATCTGGGCAAAGTAAGGCTCATCGAACCTGTGCGATAGCCCCTCAAATCAAGCGTTACGTAGGGAAAGCCAAGCGTTTGCAACCGCTCAACCACCGCAGCGCGCACCTGCGGCTCAGCCAGTCTGTCCATGCCCTCCGCGTCCGTCTCGATACGCGCGATGTCCCCATGTACCCGTACGCGCACCTGCCTGAGGCCCGTCTCCAGCAAGAAGGTCTCCGCCTGATCGATACGCGCCAGCACGTCGCGGTCTATCTGTGCGCCATAGGGCAGGCGTGAGGCCAGGCAGGCGAAGGAGGGTTTGTCCCAGACCGCCAGAGCACGCGCCTGGGCAAGCGCACGTACATCGGCTTTCGTAAGGCCCGCCTCGCGCAGGGGACTTTTAATCCCAAGCTCTGTGATGGCGACAAGGCCGGGGCGGTAGTCATCTTCGTCGTCAAGGTTCGAGCCCTCGGCGATGGTAGCAATTCCCCGCGTGTGGGCAAGCGCGAGCATCTTGGAGAAAAGCTCCTTCTTGCACAGGTAGCAGCGGTTGGGCGGGTTGTGGGAAAAGCCCTCGATGTCGAGTTCCTCACTCTCAATCTCAATCTGCTCGATACCGCGCTCGCGGCAGAAAGCCGCCGCCGCGGCACGTTCGCGCTCCGGAAAGGAGGCGGAGCGGGCGGTGACGGCCAGGCAGGCAGGGCCAAGCGCTTCGTGAGCAACGTCGAGCAGGAGCGTGGAGTCCACACCCCCGCTGAAGGCAACAGCAAGGGTGCCGTAACCTTTGAGTATCGTGGCGAGCCTGTCAGAGCGCTTTGCGAGATGCTGTTCCAAAGCAAGCTCCCTTCCATAAGGGCATCCAGAGCCCTGTCGTCGGTGTTTGCGCGAAAAGGCGTACACCGTTAGAATAACACCCGCACCGACACTCGCACAGGCTTGGGCGTATGGCGCAGCGGGAGCGCGCTTCCTTCACACGGAAGAGGCCACTGGTTCGATCCCAGTTACGCCCACCATGTCGCAACGCGCTTCACAACGCAGTCTGAGCCTGCCAGGCAGGCTCAGTATGATTGTTGGGCGAATCTGCTTCTGTGTAGGTTCATTACCCGTCTCGGGTGTATTCCTGCTCGCCATCGTGCAGCTTACCCGTGCTCGTATCCAGATATAAAATCAGTTGTGCGCGAGAATCCTTGTCGGCGGAATCTGTGTCAGTCAGGGTAAAGCTGTATAAAGGCTGACCGCTCTCATTGCTCGCATTAGTCTTTGTCCAGCTGTAATACCATGTCAGACCTGAAACGCTGTCTCCATGTACCGCCGTACCATCCTCGTTTATCTGCCACATGGTATACATATCACCGAAGCCCGGTCTTGGTGCAGACCAGCTCCAGCTGCCAACTATATCTGCGTCTGTACTGTTTGCAGCCGGTGCGGCAGCTTCGCCTGCTTCCGTATTGTTGTCCGCAGGCTGCTCGGCAGTTGCCTCGGATTTCCTATAGTATATTCCATTGAGAATATCATCAATGTAGCCATCGCCTGTGGCAACACAGATTATCGTGTTTGCCGCGCTGTCATAGGTCAGATCGAACCATAAATCAGCGAAGTAGGTTATTGGCATGCCATTGGTTGACGCATGGGTTTCCAGGTCATAATCCGGGTGCACAAATTCTGCATCGTCAAGTGCATAGCTTCCCGAATAGTTGCCGTTTGCATAGTAGACAAAATGAAACACTGTCTTTCCTTCAATATCTTCAGCAGATGTGCAAATGTATGTGTCGGGAACATCGCTTTGCCCATTGTGCCAGGGGTTCACGAGGCCGTTCTGGGAAACGTTAAGGTACTTTGTGTTGCGCACAGCTTCCGGGTGCTGTTCGAGCTCGCTGAATGGAACATATGGTGCATCGGGGTTGGTCGTCCAATCTCCAACAAGCTGTGCGGCAGAAGTCGTCTTTAAATCTTCTAACTGCTGCTTCCAGTCGTCCCCAGAATCCCAATGCCATGACCAAAACGGCTCAAACTCGAATTCAAACAACTCCGCTTCAAGCAACACGTGGTCAATGATAGGAACCGCTACAACCACCCCGCCGCTGACTACGGGGGCGATTTTCAAATCCAGACTGCCGGCATAATTCAGCCCGTCGGCACTTTTAGCCGCGCTCACGCTCAACTCTCCTTCGGCGCTGCCGACAACGCCGATGGCAATGTCTGTTCCCGTTGAATCGTAGAGCTTCGTTACCAGATGCAGGTATCCGCCAACGGACGCTCCGCCAACCGCCTTTGCCGTCGTTTTCCACTCCATTTCCTTCTGCGGTCTTTTTGTCTCCCTGACTTCCTCAATCCCGCTCCTACTGTCGTACCTGAACCCCAAAGAACTTTCCGTCTCGTTTTCAAACGATACCTCAAACACACCTTGGAGATGTGCCTCACCCTCAACACTGACCTGAAGCTCATTGGTGATGACGACGGGCACAATGGCGATGAGGAACTGGATTTTGGGCAGGTTAAAACTGCGTAGCACCTTCTCGAATTCTTCAGTGACACCAGCACTGCAAATGAGCGAAACGCTGCCACCAATCCTGTCATTTGCCACCAGCTCAAAGATCACATCGGAGCCCTCAATATCAAGTTTGAGGTCAATCCAGACGGTGAACTCGACCGAGCCTTCAACTGCTATCCCCTCGATTGGTTCAAACCCGAATTCCTGGATGAACGTAGCACCTGGTATCTTTTCATCGAGTGCCGCTGTCATGGGCTGCGCGGTTGCGGCTGAGTAGGAATAACCTGCCGTTTGAAGCGGTGGTGCCTCATTGTCTATGCTTGCAGGCGAAGGCGCCCCTGTGTCCTGAATGCTGCCGGGGTCTATCTCTACTGCGCCTTCCTCCGTGAGGGCGAAGGATTTTGCAATGTGTGCGCGCTCAAAGACATCCGTCAAGACCGCCGGCTCGGTTCTGACGATGTATTTGCCGTCCTCCTGGGAAGTATCGACCACTTTGCGGATGAAACCGTTCGGGGCAGCGTCGATTATCCCTGCGACCAGCACTTCGCCGTTGGGGTACTGTGGGTCAACATCGAATATCAAGCCGTCATCGGTAACTTCCGCCGGCTGTTTTTCGGCATCGTCTTCACTGGTGATGGCCGACACATTGTCTTTAACGACAATTTCATCGGTAACGACGCTGGCCGTCGGCATGCTGATGTATATCAGTATGCCGACGATTATGGCTACGAGGACTATCGCAGCTGCTCCGATTATCACTATGTTTCTCAGCCTTTGTCCCTGCATCGTCCCTCACTGCTCCTAACCAGCCGGTTATCACAATAGTGCATAGTAATTACTTGCTAATGATAGCACTTCAATGTCTTATCAAATATGGGCTACATCTTCACTTCTGTCAACATCATACGAATGGCCACATGATTTGCAGGTATAGGTGTCGCGGTAATGAATTCGGGTACCCGGAATGTATTGCACTGTCGTTGAAGTGACCTCACCTCTGGCGTTTCTTGTCTCAATGGGCTGCGGTGTTGATATCTCGCTTTCTCCGATTCTCTGCGACTCCGTTACTGAATAAGCGCGAAAAGTCCCACAGTTAACACATCGAGTACGCTGGATCTTGCTATTAATCCATATAGCCAAGGCACCCAGTGGGGCGATGAGAAAGAGAAGCCCGAAAGCAGCGCCAGGCAAAGACTGCAAGGCATTGATGAGGCCACCTCTGAACAGAGTGCCGCTTATTGTGGCAATAACTATAGATGCAAACAGCGACAAGATAAGTAAAGCTGCATATACAGTAACTATGATAAGAACCAGTTTTTTCGTTTTCATTTGTCCTCCCAAGACTTATGCGCTCTCTCCAGCTCCCTGCGAATTTGTTTTTGTTCTCGATTGCGCTGCAAGTTGGCGTCAGTCTGCTGCCAAATGCGATCTCCCAATCTCTCAAGCCAATCATGAAAAGAGCGAGGCATAAAGAAGCCGGGGAAGAATGCCAAAACACGAAGTGGGATTACTTTTATTCTCACAAGACTTTTCAACTTAATGTTGTACGCTGCGTTAGAAGCCGTATTTGAAATACGGTTTTTGATGGAATTATTCATAATGCCCCCCTGTCTGTGTACGAATCCGGCAATATCCGTAAAGCCGTTGGCATTTTAAGAAAAGCGCTCATCCATTGCCCAATATAGAGAGTTGTGCAGCTTGCCTTCAAAGGTGAATAATTTCTGCGAATCATCCCTGCCTCCTTTCTTGTCGCAGTACGCCCATTTCTAAAACTGCTATCTGTGGGGAGGCTTGGTGTGACAAAAGAAGAGCATCCACCACGGTTGTCACACCATAAGGAATACTCTACCGAAGAAGTCCTTTGAGGGCAGATGCTCTTCTGAACGACTTCTCGCGTAGAGATTCCCAGAATGGAACCTTATGATGTGACGCGCTAAGTGTAGCAGAACGAACAAATGAGGGTAGCGCGAGATGAACTAGTGTCCGTAAAAACTGAGGAATTAAGTGTCCGTAAAAACACAAAAGCAGCCAGCTTCTGGAAGGATGATCAGGAGCACGCAAAGTGGGCAGGTTCAGTCGCCAACACGCAAGTGCTGTATACTGAACAATGACATCGCAGACCGCACTGCAAAAGACCGCAAAGCGAGGTGAAGGCATGGCAGGCACGGTGCTCAAGACAGGCGCTGAAGTGTATTTTGATATAGAAGAACAAGTGGATGCGATACGCAGCGCCATCATAAACACGGTGCCCACGGAGCAGATATATTTGTTCGGCTCCTATGTTACCGGCACTTTCTCGCCTGAACATCGCTCCGACTTGGACGTCTACGTTGTACTCAACGACGGTTACAACAAGAGCCCCATTGAGGCGATGCAGGAAATCGGCCTTGCCATCTATGACAAGAAGAGCATCCCCACTGACATCCTTGCCAACAAGCGCTCGCGCTTTGACGAGCTTGCCCAGGTGACCACCTTGGAGCGTGAGATAGTGAACAACGGGAGGCTGATCTATGCAAAACAGTGAGGTTGTTAAATCCTGGGTCAGCCTGGCTGATGCCGATTTGAAAAGCGCCAGGATACTGGCAGAGCGCCATCCACCGTTGAACGAAAACGCCTGCTTTCATGCGCAGCAGGCAGTTGAGAAAGCTCTGAAAAGCATTCTTGTGGCAAATGGCGAGTTCCCAACCAAAACGCATGCACTTGATGATGTCCTCAAAGAAGTTGCAAAATACACTGGCGAGCTTGAAGCATACAGCCAAAAAGCGCTGTTCTTGAATCCATTCGCAGTTATCAGTCGCTACCCCAATCAACTTGAAATAGACGATGCCATCACAAAGAAAGCTCTTGCCTATGCAGAGGAGATCAGTAGGGCGGCAAAGTCAGTGGCTTTAAGGGCATCTACGCAATAATGTGTGTAGGGCAGAAAGCTGCGCTCATGAATCTTTTCTCCACGAAAACACAAAAGCAGCCAGCCCCGCAAGGTTGACTGCTTTCCCACTTGCTATTTCTCGATTGGCAGTTTTGCAGACCCATTATAGCCATGCAATCGGCCTTGCCATCTCTGACAAGAAGAGCATCCCCACTGACATCCCTGTCAACAAGCGCTCGCGTCTTGCTCCCCTCGGCGCTCGGGTACAATATCCTCCATGATTTTTTCTGCTGACAGACTTTCCAAGTCCTTCGGTTCGCGCGTCCTGTTCTCAGGCGCCTCGTTTCGCGTGAACGAACGTGACCGCTTTGCCCTGGTCGGCCCCAATGGCGCCGGTAAGAGTACCCTGCTCAACATCCTGGCTGGACGCGATACGCCCGATGCGGGTACCGTCGTTTTCGCAAAAGGCGCCACGGTGGGCTATCTGGAACAGACTGCCATTGAAATGGGGCAGGGCACCATCATCTCCGCGGTCATGGACGCCGCTCGCGACCTGCTCGACATCGGCGCCCGTCTCACTCATCTTGAGCAGCTTATCGCCCAGGCGGCCCTTGATGAGGACGATGCGGCCACTCAGGAAAAACTTCTCAGCGAGTATGGCCGCCTGGCCGATGAGTACGCCCACGGCGGCGGTTATACGCTTGAACCGCTTGCGCGCAGCGTGCTTTTTGGCCTGGGCTTCAAAGAGGGCGATCTGATGCGTGATGTCAAAGAATTCAGCGGCGGCTGGCAGATGCGCATCGCTCTGGCGCGTCTGCTCCTCGTAAGCCCCGACCTCCTGCTGCTCGACGAGCCGACGAACCACCTCGACCTTGAGAGTGTGCGCTGGCTTGAGGGTTTTCTGCGGAGCTACGAGGGCGCCATCGTCGTCGTCAGCCACGACCGCGCCTTCATGGACGGCATGGTCGACCACATCATCGAACTCGACCGTTCGACGCTGAGCCAGTATCGCGGTGGCTACAGCGACTACGAGCGTCAGCGTGCGGACAGATTGCAGCGCCTGCGCGAGGCCTATGAGTCCCAACAGACCGAAATTGCGCACATGGAGGCCTTCATCGAGCGCTTCCGCTACAAGGCGTCAAAAGCCCGACAGGTGCAGGATCGCGTCAAGAAGCTGGAGAAGATTGAGCGCATCGCGCCGCCCGAGGCCGGGAGTAAGGTGCGCTTTCGCTTTCGGCAGCCGCCGCGCACCGGCGAGCGGGTTGTCTGCCTCGAGGATGTTACGAAGGCATATGGCAACAACTTTGTCTACGGTGGCAGCCCCGGGCGCCCGCCGGTCAATCTGACCTTGTACCGCGGCGAGAAGGTCGCCCTTGTTGGTCCCAACGGCTCGGGCAAGTCGACCCTGCTCAAACTCCTCGCTGGCGCGCTCGCGCCCGATGCGGGTAGCCGTACGCTTGGCACACAGGTCTTTGCGAGCTATTACGCCCAGCATCAGCTGGAGGAACTGGATGTGCGCAAGACCGTCTACGCCGAACTGGACCAGGTGGCGCCTGGATGGACCCAGGCCGAGGTGCGCAGTCTGCTCGGTGCCTTTCTCTTTACCGGTGACGATGTGGAGAAGAAGGTCAGTGTGCTTTCAGGCGGGGAGCGCAGTCGTCTTGCTCTGGCAAAGATGCTGGTCAGCCCAGCCCCGCTTCTGTGCCTCGATGAGCCGACGAACCATCTGGATATTGCCTCGTCCGACGTGCTGGAAGAAGCCCTGGCGGCCTTTGGCGGAACGCTCGTCTTCATCACGCACGACCGCCATCTGATACGCCGTGTCGCAAACCGCATCGTCGAGGTGAGAGACGGGCGCATCACCTCCTTTGATGGCGACTACGATTACTATCTGAGCAAGGCGGAACAGGCGCTGGGCCAGCAGGAACAGGGAGGGCAGGCGCCGGGTGAGCAGGGGCAGGGAGAGCCGAGGGGAGCGCAAGGGCAGGGAGAGCCGGGAGGAGCACCAGGAGGAGCGCAGGGAGGAGAGCGGGGAGGAGCGCAGGGAGGAGCACCGGGAGGAGAGCGGGGAGGAGCACCAGGAGGAGAGCCGGGAGGAGAGCCGAAGCGGCGACAGCGGCGACAGCGACGGGAGCCGGAGCTGGGCCAGCAGGAGCAGCGTTCATCTGAGATGGGGCCAACGAAGAAGGCCGCGGCCCCTGCGGAGAGGAAGAGCAAGGAGCAGAAACGGGCCGAGGCGCAGGCCCGTAATCGAGCGTATCGCCTTCTCAAAGACGACCGCCGACGGCTTGCGGAGTTGGAGCGCGAACTTGACGTGGCCAAGACGCGGCATGCCGCGCTTGTCGAGATGATGGCGGATGAGGCTCTGTATCAGGATCGCGCGGCGTTTAATGCCACCTTGAATGAGTATTCCGACCTGCAACGGAAGATTCCTGAATTTGAGGCACAGTGGTTTGAGATCACGCAACGAATCGAACAGGAGTTGGCCGAATAGCAGCCGCATCCGCTGCCCCTTTGCCGCGCTCCGTCTTTTGAGATGGACTTTGGGTCTGCAGGTCCAAAGCGACACCGATGGCGTGCCCGGCTCCCTGCGACATTCCTTACGAGCGACCCTCGACCCGCCGCTTGCACGATTGATGTTGAACCGATAACGACGCCGAAGGCGGTATTGGGCCTCGGGCAGGGCACTCTGTACTATACTGGCATGCAGGGGTTGGCGACTTGGGGGAATACGTCGTGACAGACAAGCGGCAAGACAGCACGCAACAGAAGAGCCAGGACGCGCCCGCCCAGGGTCTCCGGGCGCCGCGCTCGTCTACGCCCTCTGTTGCTCCGGCATCATCTGAGCGCGACAGCCTCATCGAGGAGAATTTTGCCAAGGTCGAGCGCTTGGGAAAGGCGAGAATTTCGCGGCTTGTCCTGGAGTTTTCCATTCCCTCAATCATCGGCCTGGTTGTCAACGGCCTGTATAACATCATCAGCGCCGTCTTTCTCGGTTGGGCGGATGGACAGGCCGGCCTGGCCGTTGCGACCATCGCCATGCCAACGATGATCTTCTCGATGGCCGTCTCAATCCTTATCGGCGCAGGCGGCAACGCGGTCTTAGCCCTGCGTCTGGGCGAGGGCAAGCATGAGATTGCCGAGCGCATTTTGGGCAACGCGTTTATCCTGACGATTGTCGCCAGCGTGCTCTGTACGGCCTTTGTCTGCATCTTCACCGATCAGGTGCTCGTGATATCCGGGGCGACGCCGGAGATATGGGAGGTGTCGCGCGATTTTATCCGCATCCTTGCAATCGGATTCTTTTTGCAGTTCTTTGGTCTGGGCTTTAACAACTTCATCCGTACCGCAGGTGATCCAAACCGCGCACTGTATACGATGGTGGCCGGTACGGTTGTCTGCATCATACTCAGTTACTTCTTCGTGATGGTTTTTCAGTGGGGCGTCGCGGGGATGGGTTGGGCGACCGTCATCGGGCAGGCAGTGAGCGCGGTACTCGTCTTCTGGTACTTCGCGTTCTCAAAGAAGGCTCCCTTCAAACTGCGGATATCCGAGTTCAGGCTCCAGATGCCGCTGGTGAGGAGTATCCTTGCGCTCGGTTCGGCTCCCTTTGCGCTCCAGCTTGCCAACGCCATCGTCAACTTCTTTATCAATAACCAGCTGGTTGCCTATGGAGCCCTCCACGTTATTGGATCGCAGGGGGCGCTGGCCTCCATCGGCGTCGTTGTTCGAATCGCCCTGTTTGCCTTTTTCCCGGTGCTCGGGGTTGCGACTGCGGTGCAGCCGATTTTTGGATTCAACTACGGGGCGCGTAACTTCGACCGCGTCAAGGCGACCTTCAAGGCGGCGTTTGCCTGGGTTGTTGCCATCGGTATCTTTTTCTGGGTTATCGTCCACGCCATGCCGGAGCCGCTGGTCGACATCTTTGGCGTCAAGTCCGATCTTCGCGAGTTCACCATCTTTGCCCTCAAGGTGCAGGTTTTCATGCTGCCGGTCATGGGCTTGCAGGTGGTGAGCGCGAATTACTTCCAGTCGAGTGGTCAGCCAATCAAGGCGATGTTCCTCACGCTCACCCGACAGATCCTCTACCTCATACCCCTGCTCTATCTGTTGCCACTCGTCATTCGTGCAAGCGGCGTCTTTGGGCTCAACCCGCTTGATGGCGTCTACTTCGCCTACCCGGTTGCCGACTTTCTGAGCATCATCACGGCGGCAATCATGATGATTGTCGAATGGCGTCGTCTGACGCGCCTGATGCGCGAGGGAGGCATGCGCGAGGGAGGCATGCGCGAGGGAGGCGACACGGGGCGGAAGGGCGACGCGGGGCCGAAGGCCGACGCGAGCCGGAAGGGCGGCCCGAGGAACAGCGCAGGACAAGGGGACAGCCCGCTTCCGAGGAAACAACACACAGAGAAAGGGGAGGGTTCATGATGGAGTATCTCTCGAATGACAAACCGCGCCTTGGCTTTGGCCTGATGCGGCTGCCACGCTTAGATGGGGAGGTGGACATCCCTCAGTTAAGTGAGATGGTCGACACCTTTCTTGGAGCGGGGCTCGCGTATTTTGATACCGCCTTCGGCTATGAGGATTCCGAGGTTTCCATCCGCAAGGCGCTTGTCGAGCGCCACCCTCGTGAGCGCTTTCTTTTGGCCTCCAAGCTCCCCGCGTGGTCGGCGTCCTCCAAAGAGGAGTCCGAGCAGATGTTTTTCACCTCGCTTGAGCGCACGCAGGCGGGCTTCTTCGATTTTTTCCTGCTCCATAATATCGGTGCTCATCGGACCGCGCTCTTTGAGGACTGGAAGACCTGGGAATTTCTTGCGGCACGTAAGGAGGAAGGGCTGATTCGGCATCTGGGCTTTTCCTTTCACGATAAGGCCGCGTTGCTTGATGAGGTTTTGACCAGGCATCCAGAGACCGAATTCGTGCAGTTGCAGATCAACTATGTCGACTGGGAGGATCCTCGCTTCGAGGCACGGGCCTGCTATGAGGTCGCGCGCGCGCATCACAAGCCGATCATTATCATGGAGCCGGTTCGTGGCGGCGACCTGACGCAGCTTCCGCCCGCTGCCGCCGAGCTGCTCGCCTCAGCTGACGCTGCCGCAACACCGGCCTCCTGGGCCTTGCGGTTCGCAGCTTCGCTCGAAGGCGTCATTCTCATTCTCTCCGGTATGTCAAACAGGCAGCAGGTCACGGAAAATATTGCCACGCTGGCCAATCCTCGCCCGCTCAACGCGTCCGAGTATGAGCTTATTGATCGCGTTCGCGCCGAGATAGCCGCCCTGCCAACCGTGCCGTGTACCGCCTGCGAGTATTGCCTCAAACCCTGTCCGCAGCGCATCAACATCCCGGGCATCTTTGAGGCGGTGAACCAATACCTGCGTTTCGGTGATATGAAGGCGTCGAGCTTTACCTATGGATGGAACACCGACGGACACAAGATGGGCAAAGGATCGGACTGCATCGCCTGCGCCGCCTGTGAGCAGGTCTGCACGCAGCATATCGGCATCATTGATGAGCTGCAAAAAGCTGTCGGCATCTTTGAGCAGAAAGTCTGATCATGGAGCTGGCACAACGCCTTGAGTCCCTGCCGATGACACGTACCATGCGCAAGGTACTCTTTCTGGTAGGGATCGGTTGGCTCTTTGACGCCATGGACCAGGGCATGGTCTCAGGTGTTATCGCTTCGATTGGCAGAGACTGGGAGTTGAGCCCCGCGCAACTTGGCCTGCTTGGCAGCGCGGGCATGTTCGGCATGATCTTCGGCGCGGCACTTTCGGGCTTTGCGGCTGATCGCTGGGGGCGTCGAACCATTGTCGCCTTCACGCTTGTCCTGTTCAGTGTGGGGAGCTTTGCCTCTGGACTGTCTGTGAGCTATGCGATGCTGCTGGTCTGCCGCTTTATCACCGGCTTTGGCCTGGGGGGTGAGCTGCCGGCCGCCTCCACGCTGGTCAGCGAGTTCTCGCCGGTGCGCTCGCGTGGGCGCAATGTTATTCTGCTTGAGAGCTTCTGGGCCTGGGGCTGGATTGCCGCGGCACTCGTCTCCTACCTTGTTATTGAGCCACTCGGTTGGCGTGCAGCCTTCTTTATCGGAGCCGTGCCTGCGCTTTTTGCGGCCATCCTGCGCTTTGCCGTGCCCGAGTCGCCCCGTTATCTGGAGCTGCATGGCAGGTATGCGGAGGCCGAGGTTCTTGTGAGTACAATGGAACGCGAGGCGGGCAGGAGTGGGGCGGGCGCCACCCCGTCAACGACCGCCGCGCCACCCGCGCCATCCACCCCAGCCGCCCAGGGCAGGCGTCTGGTGGGCGTCTTTTCCTCTCTCGGAACCCTTTTCTCTCGCACGCATATTCGAGCCACCGTTGTGCTTTGGGTACTTTGGTTCGCGGTGAACCTCGGCTATTACGGGTTTGTGCTCTGGACCCCCTCGCTTCTGATGGCCCAGGGTTTTGACATGGTAAAGAGTTTTGGTTTTACCCTGCTGATGTGTCTGGCGCAGTTGCCGGGCTATCTTGCCGCCGCCCTTCTCATCGAGCGTATCGGCCGCAGGAAGGTGCTCACTGTCTTCCTGCTCGGTACGGCCGCTGCCGCCTGGTTCTTTGGCCAGGCCCATACCAGCACGCAGATACTCGTGGCCGGCTGCCTGCTCTATTTCTTTGCGCTCGGCACCTGGGGCTGTGTCTATTCGTACACGCCTGAACTCTATCCCACCAAGATTCGTGGTGCCGGCAATGGTTGGGCGGCCGCCTTCGGCCGTATCGGTGCTCTGATTGGCCCGATGATCGTTCCCGCTCTGTACGTCTCATTCGGGCAGCAGCGTGGCTTCGTCTACATCTTTATCATCCTGATGATCGTCTTTGTCATTGCGGCCCTCGTCGTCTGGCTTTTTGGCCGCGAGACCAAAGGCGTTCCTCTGCGGGAGGACTGATCAGGCGGCAGGGGCGGCGCAGGAATGCGGCAGACGCATCCTGCGAACACCCGCCTCAATCAAGTGGTAGGATTCGTGATGCGAAGATGCGGGTCAACCGTTTGCTTCGGACACATTCGGATGCAGGAACCGTCTCCTCGAAGCCGTCCCTTTGGGACTGCTCCTTTGGGACGCACGAGTCGCCCCTCGGGAATCCCTTCGGGAACCCCTGGGACAGGAAGTGAGTGAGCCATGCAGTACCGCACACTGGGAAGCACGGGGGTCGAGGTGTCTGTGCTTGGGATGGGCGCGATGCGTCTGCCTGCGCTTGACGAAATGACCTCAAGTGCCAACATTGACGTGCCCGAGGCCGTAAAGCTCATCCGTCGCGCCATCGACGGCGGAGTGAACTACCTCGACTCCGCATATCTCTACCATCAACAGAACAGCGAGGGCGTAGTGGGCAAGGCGCTCGCCGATGGCTATCGCGAGCGCGTCTCGCTGGCGACCAAATTGCCGATGGCCCTGGTGGAAAAGACCGCCGATCTCGACCGCATCCTGGACGAGCAGCTGCGTCGTTTTGATACCGATCATATCGACTTTTATCTCTTTCATGGTATCGGCGCTGAGGATTGGGAGCGGATTGTGCGCCTGGAGCTGCTTTCTGCCGCCGAAAAGGCACGCGATGCCGGCAAGATTGGCCACATCTGCTTTTCCTTTCATGGCGAGTACGCAGCTTTTGAGACCATCATCAAGGGCTACGACAACTGGGCCTTTGCGCAGGTTATGTATAACTATATGGACGAGGACAACCAGGCCGGACGCCGAGGCGTCGAGCTGGCGGCATCCAGGGGTATCGGCATCGTCGTCATGGAGCCCCTGCGTGGCGGCAAGCTGGCAAGACCTATTCCGGCCGTTCAGGAACTGCTCGATGCGGAAGGCTACGTTGGCGGCTTTGCCGATCTGGCTCTGCGCTGGGTCTGGGACCAGGCGGAGATTGGCGTTGCGCTTTCTGGCATGACGACCTTTGAGCAGCTTGAGCAGAATCTTGTTTCTGCGGACCGGGCGGCTGTTGGTGGGCTGACGGACTTTGAGCGGCAGCTCATCGCCCAGATACGGGAGATATACCGCGTCCAGAACGGCGTACCCTGTACGGCCTGCGGCTATTGCATGCCCTGCCCGCAGAATCTGAACATTCCCTTTGCTTTTAACCTCTACAACGAGGTGATTGCATACCAATACGATACGGAATCGCGGCGCGTCTACAATCTCTTTCCGACGCGTCCAGCCGAGGGCTGCATCCAGTGCGGTGTCTGCGAGACGAAGTGCCCACAGGGCATAGAGATCAGCGAATGGATGCCGAAAATCCACGAACAGTTTGCCGATCCTCGGCCGATTCCCGCATAGGCACAGTAGGGGCAGCGGCTGGCCGTATCGCTCCAACCGCCGCCCCTCTTGACGCCGCCGCCTTGGCCGCCTTGGCCGCCCTGGCCGCCTTAGCGCCGCCCTGACCGCCGCCCCTCCTGGCCGCCTTGGCGCCGCCCTGACCGCCGCCCCTCTTGGCGCCGCTGCCGCCCTGGCCGCTGCCCCTACTCCTTCTCTTTGCGTTTTTGACGATGGGGTACAACTCCGTGGCGCTTTTCCGCCACGAGGTCCATGACAGCGAACAGTGTTCCTGAGACAACAAAGGTCAGGTGCAGCACGACGCGCCAAAGCTCGAATTGCGGATCGACCGCAATGCCGTCGGCGTGCAGTTCGGCCATATGGATAAAATCCTGCAGCAGTTCGACCAGCGAGATCGCGACCACCGAACCGACAATCTTGATTTTCAGTCCGGAGAAGTCCAGCGTCCCCATCCATTCAGGCCGATCCTCGTGGTCCTGTGCCGGGTTAATCTTTGAGACGAAGTTCTCATAGCCCGAGAAGATGACGATCAGGAGCAGGTTGCCGAGCAGCGCCAAATCGATGAGGCTCAGAATGCTCGCTGCTATCTCGTCGACCGTCATGGTTGGGAAGTGGGGTATGTAGAGTGCCAGGTGGTAGATGAAGTTCACCATGACGGCAACCAGCGCAAGACACAGGCCCAAAAAGACCGGGGCCAGAACCCAGCGGCTTGCAAAGATGATGTTCTCGGTGGTGTCCTCCAAAAAGCCCTTGAACTTCTGCAGGGCGCTCTCTTCTTCTTCCTCTTCCTCCTCGGCCTCTTCCTCAGCTTTCCCGGCGGTCTCCTCTTCCTCAGCGGCCTCCTCGGCCCCTTCGGCGGCTCCTTCGGTGCTTATCTCCTCAGCAGATTCATCCTCGTCTGCTGCTGCGATGTCTGTGTCTTTTCGTGTGTCCCGTATCTTGGGCATCCTTGCCTCCCCGTCATATTCGTCCTGTAAACAGACCTTCCAGGCAGTCTATCGGCCCTGAGTGGCCCCTTGCGTCTGCCGGCCCCTTTTTGGTTGGCCTATTCTACTATATATCGTATCGACGAACAGCAGGGAGCGCCTCTTCTTATGGTAAACTTACCCCTTTGTGGGCGGTGGTGGAGGAAGGCGCATGAAGATATACGGATTGACGGACGAGGAAGTTCGCGAATCCCGAGAGCGGTACGGTGACAACAATCTCACGGAGCTCAAGGTTGAGAGCTTCTGGGATAAGCTGAAGGGCAACTTCGGCGACCCGATGATCAAGATACTCTGTGTCGCTTTGGCCATCAACATCGTCTTTGCCTTCCTCGGTGAGACGGAGTGGTACGAATCCCTCGGTATCGCCATTGCGGTCGCTCTCGCGACCTTCGTTTCGACCTTCTCCGAATACCGCAACGAGAATGCCTTCCAGAAACTCCAGGATGAGGCTTCCCGCATTATCTGCAAGCTCTACCGCAATGGACAGATTATCGAGATACCCATCAACGACATCGTTGTTGGCGACTGCGTGCTCCTGCAATCCGGCGACAAGATACCCGCCGACGGAGTTCTTATCGACGGCTCCATCAAGGTGGATCAAAGCGTGCTCAACGGTGAGGCCAGGGAGGCGAGCAAGTCCGTCATGCCGGCCGACTACGTGGACGTTGAGACTTCGATGGATTTTCTCAACCCCTACAAGGTCTTTCGTGGGGCGGTCGTTGTCTCGGGTAACGCGGTGATGACCGTCTCGGTCGTCGGCGACGGCTCGGTGTATGGCCAGATTGCCGAGGAGCTGCAGGAGAGCGACGAGCGCCCCTCACCGCTGAAGGTCAAGCTGACCGGCCTGGCGAAAGGTATCGCGAAGTTTGGATACTTTGGGGGCGCGGCGATTGCCATCGCCTTTCTCTTCGACCACATTGTCATACACAACGCCTTTGACCCTGAGGCCATCGCCCTTTACTGTTCCGATTGGACGACGCTGCTCCTTGACCTTGTAGACGCAGTCATGCTGGCCGTCATCATCATCGTCATGGCGGTGCCCGAGGGCCTGCCGCTGATGATTGCCATCGTTTCTGCCCTGAATATGGGCAAGATGCTCAAAGACAACGTTTTGGTACGCAAGGTCGCCGGCATCGAGACCGCGGGCAGCCTCAATATCCTGTTCAGCGATAAGACCGGCACCATCACAAAGGGGCAGCTTGAGGCGATGGTTTTTGCCAATGGCGAGGGCAGAGAGTATCACAGCCTCGATGCGATTATCGGCGAATTGAGAAACCTTCTGTACCTGAGCGTCTATCACAACACAAGCGCCATCATCAGTAAAAGCGGCTCCACGCTTTCCATCGTCGGAGGCAACGCGACCGAACGCGCCATACTCGGGTTCGTCGCGAACTCTGAGGAGGGTCTCGATGTCGCGACCGTCAACACGATACCCTTTAACAGCGAAAATAAGTATTCCGCAACCACGGTCACGGGTGAGCTCGACCTGACGATGATTAAGGGTGCGCCGGAGATTGTGCTGGCCCGCTGCTCCTCCTTCTACGATGACGCCGGCGAGAAGGTTCCCTTTGTCAGCAAAGCGCGCATCGAGGAGAAGATTGACGAGTTGGCCGGTCGCGCCATCCGGGTGCTTGCAATCGCTACTGCTACCGCGCCCATCGAAGGGGAGAACCTGCCCGTTGGCGACTGGACCCTGGTTGGTGTCATCGGTATCCGCGACGAGGTGCGCCCGGAGTCCATCAATGCCATCACCGAGGTGAGAAACGCCGGCGTGCAGGTGGTCATGATTACCGGTGACCGCAAGGACACGGCCGTGGCCATCGCCCGCGAAGCCGGCCTGCTGGCCCGGGACAACGATCTGGTGCTGACCTCCGCCGAGCTTGCCGCAATGGACGATGACGCGGTGAAGGCGGTCCTGCGCGACATCCGCGTCGTTGCGCGTGCCCTGCCAAGCGACAAGAGCCGACTGGTGCGACTGGCGCAGGAGATGAATCTGGTCGCCGGCATGACCGGCGACGGCGTCAACGACTCGCCTGCGCTGAAGAAGGCCGACGTGGGCTTCTCGATGGGGGGTGGCACCGAGGTCGCCAAGGAGGCGAGCGACATCGTGATTCTGGACGACAACTTCTCCTCCATAGACCGGGCAATCCTCTACGGTCGCACGATCTTTAACAGTATCCGCAAATTCATCATCTTCCAGCTGACCATCAATGTCGGTGCGGTCATGGTCTGCTTCATAGCGCCTCTGCTTGGCATCGAGGTTCCGCTGACCATCACGCAGATACTCTGGATCAATCTCGTCATGGATACCCTCGCGGCTATCGCCTTTGGCGGCGAACCCGCTCTTCAGCGCTTCATGGCCGACCGTCCCAAACGTCGCGATGAGCCCATCATAAGCCCCTACATGTGGTCAGCGATTCTCACCTGCGGCATCTGGACGCTCGGAGTCAGCCTGTTCTTCCTGTTCACGCCGCTTATCCGAGCCCTGTTCAGGCCCGAGGCGGGCAGCCTCTATCTGATGACCGGCTTCTTTGCCCTGTTTATCTTCACGGCGGTGTTCAACGCCTTTAACGCACGTACCGAGAAGCTCAATCTCTTTGACAACATCACGCAGAACAAGGGGTTTCTGCAGATCATCGGCATCATCATCCTTGTTCAGGTCGTGCTGGTCTATGTTGGAGGGGTCGTCTTCAACGCTCATGGGCTTACGCCGGCAGAGTTTGCCATCGTCCTTGGACTTTCCGTCCTCATCATCCCGGTCGACCTGATCCGTAAGGTAGTTGTGCGCGCCGTCCAGCCTCGGTTATAGGAGTAACCTGTGAGCATCGTGCGACAGCGTTGGCTGCGCCTTGCCTATGGCGCGGTCATCATGATTTCGGTCGGCTTCATCTACGGCTGGTCTATTTTCTCCGAGCCCTTCAAGGCCGAGTTCGGCTGGGACGCACAGACCCTTTCGCTCACCTTCAGCATCCTCATGGTCTGCTTCTGCCTTGGCGGTATCCTTGGCGCGCGCGTCATGGCGCGTACCTCCGTGCGCGTTGTGCTCATTGCAGCTGCGCTCTGTGCCTGTATCGGCTTTTTTGGCGCCTTGCGTGTCACCGAAAATGCCCCCTGGATCCTGTATGTGACCTATGGAACCTTTGCGGGGCTGACGAGCGGCATCTCCTATAACGCGGTTCTCGGTGCGGTCGTCCCGTGGTTTCCCGATCGCACCGGCCTGGTCTCGGGCCTGCTTCTGATGTGCTATGGATGCGCGACCATGATACTCGGCTCGGCTGCGGCGGTGATGTTTACCGCGGTCGGCTGGCGCAAGACCTTCATCGTGCTTGCCATCTTCATCACCATCGTGCTCGTGGTGGGGGCCTTTGTCCAGAAGCGTCCCACGCAGGCGCAGAGTCAGGCACTTCTTGCGCTTCTGAGTACGCGAACGCGCGGCCCTGCGAGAGCGGTTGAGGAGCGCGGGGCCGAGTACGAGGACTATGAGTACAGCCGTCGCGAGCAGGGCGTGCGTGAGCAGGGCGTGCGTGAGCAGGGCGCACGCGAACAGGGCACACGCGAGCAGGGCGTGCGTGAGCAGGGCACACGTGAGCAGGGCGCACGTGGCTCGGATGCACGCGCGTTGCGTGTGCATGGCCTGAAGACGCATACTCTGAGTACGCGTGGCTCAGATGCGCAGGGGCACGTGCCCTCGCGCCATCCTAACGCCATCGCCCTTGCGGAAACCGTGCCGGATGTCGACGTAACGACCGACGTGGTTGCCCGGGCTACCGCGGCAGCGGACGAGGCCGCCGACGCCATAGAGGCCGTTGCCCATACCCATCGCCCCGCGGGCGCCCAGGTTACCGCGACGCCTCACAAGCCAGTGCCCATCTCACGCTTCGCCTCGGTACATGATTACTCAACGCGGCAGATGCTGCGTCACCCCGCCTTTTATGTCTACGGCATATGGATGCTGCTGCTCGGCTCCACCGCGCTTGCCTTTACCGGCTCTGCCAACCAGATTGCTCTGTCCTTTGGGCTCAGCCCGACCCTCGGTGTCGCATTCGTTTCGCTGATGTCGATAGGAAACGCCGCGGGGCGTTTTTTGTGGGGCTTTGTCTTTGACATCGCCCCACCCACCCTTGTCATGCTGCTCATTGCGCTTTTGCACAGTATTGGTGCCGCGCTGCTCATCGTCTCTTTTGTCCTTGGCTCGCCGATTCTCCTTGGCTGCGCCTTCGTGCTCTACTCCCTGGCCATGAGCGGCAATCCTGTCATGGGGTCCGGCTTCATGGCAAAGTTTTTTGGCCCGAGCCATTACGCGGCAAATCTCTCGATACTCAACGCAATCAATATCCCCAACGCCCTCATCGGCCCCACGGTAGCCAGCCTCGTCTTCATGGCGACCGCGTCCTTTCTGCCCACGTTCTCCGTTTTAGCCATCGGTGGCCTGCTTGCCATCGCCTGTGTCGCTGTCCTTCAGGGCATGACGGTTCAAAGCCGCAGAAAGCGTTTTGCGCGCGAGGCCGCCCAGAAGCGCTGAAAACATCCGGCGAATCGACGCCGCCCTGCCCCGGTCACTTTTCTGCCGAGCTCTGGCGCTGTACCCGATATTCGCATGCGCAAAGCTCCACAGCCTCACCTTTCTTTGCACATATAGACCTGCGGTATATGAAGCCTTTTCGGTAGACAGGGGCAGATAGGGCAATTGGTTTCTACTCAATCCGGCAGACGTATGCGTAAAATCGGTGACGTTCTGTTTATTGCAAAAGGAAGGCCTGAGAGGAACGGGGTTTCCGCGCGTTTTTGACTGGGGGTTGTGCGCGGATGGTGCGCCAATCGTGCGCAGGGTCTCGGCTGTGGCTCGTGCGCGGATGGTGCGCCAAGCGTGCGCAGGGCCTCGGCTGTGGCTCGGGGCGCACCGTCGACTGCGGGCCTCGTGTGCGGGTCGATAGTATCGATTGATAGTATCGAATGGAGGTTCATGTATGAAAACGACACAGGTCAGCTTTACCGTCAACGGGAGGGAGTACACCATGTCGGTTGGCAGCCTGTTTGGGCAGCTTTTGCCCAACGAGTTGCTGATTGACACACTGCGCGAGCGTCTGGGGCTGACCGGCTCCAAAATCGCCTGCAAGGACGGGGCATGCGGCTGCTGCACCGTCATCATTGACGGCGATGCGGTGCCCTCCTGCGATGTGCTCACGGTCGATTGCGAGGGGCGCAGCATCTTGACCATCGAAGGGCTGGCCGCTCCGGACGGCACACTGGATGTGGTGCAGCAGGCCTTTGTGGACTACAACGCCTTTCAGTGCGGCTTTTGCACACCGGGCATCATCATGACAACGCGAGCCCTGCTCGACAAAAATCCCCACCCCACGCGCGCAGAGGCGCAGGAGGCGCTCGCCGGCAACTTCTGTCGCTGTATCAGCCACTACCATGTTCTCGACGCTATCGAGAGTATCGCTTAGGAGAGGAGGGAAAAGATGCCACAGATTCTGAAAAGCGGCCTGAAAAGTGTGCATGAGCACCGTTACGTGGGCCAGTGGACCGAGCGGCGCGACGCGCTTGAGATCGTGCAGGGCAAGGCAACCTTCCTCGACGACTTCAAGCTCGCGAACACCCTGATTGGCAAGGTGAAGGAATCTCCCTATCCCCATGCCATCATCAAGCAGATTGACACCAGCAGGGCATTGGCCATAGAGGGCGTACGCGCCGTCCTCACCTATAAGGATGTCAACCAGGAATGGCGCTTTGGCTGGCCGCCACAAAAGCCGGTGCTCGGTCAGCGCATGCAATACGTCGGAGACGCCGTGGCCCTTATTGCGGCCGACTCCGAGGAGTTGGCCAAACAGGCCAGCGATGCCATCGAGGTTCAGTACGAGGTACTGGAGGCGGTCTTTGACCCGGTTGAGGCCGTCAAGCCTGGCGCACCAATCCTTTATCCCGATCAGTTCCCCGAAAACATCGTGCCCGGCGGCTATGAGGTCATGCAGCCTGAAGGCCCCTTCTTCAATCTCAAAAGCGGCGACATCGAGGCGAAGTTTGCCGAGTGCGCGTTTATCGCCGAGGACCGCATTGCCTTTGACAAGAAGCCCGGCACTCAATCGCCCGAGACCCCCGGACTCATCGTCAAGTGGGAGGGCGGCGACAACTACCATATCTGGGCCACCTCCCAGGGCCTGTTCGTGCTCCAGATTGTCAACGGCACCGTCATCCCGGCGCATATCGAGGCGCAGAGTTTTAATGTGGGGGGCAGCTACGGCAACAAGACCGCGCTGACGACGTTGTGCAACTTTGGCATCCTTCTGGCCCGCGCCACGAATCGCCCCGTGAAAATCATGGAGTCAAAGGTCGAGCATTACGTCATGCACGAAACGCGGCTCGGCTCGACCGTCGAGGCCAAAATCGGTATGGATGCCGAGGGGGTCATCAAGGCCGTTCAGGGCGTCTGGTACATCGATAACGGTTGTTTTTGTAACGCCACCCAGGGGCAGTTGGCCGTGGGTCTTGGCGAGATGCAGCTCATCATGGCCAAGACCGAGGCCTGGGATATGGATACCCGCCTGGTCGTCACCAACAAGCTGCCCGCCGGCACGGTGCGTGGCTACGGCGGCCAGGAGCTCAACAGCTGCCTGTCCCTGCTCATGGTACGCGCCATGCGCGAGGGCAATTTTGAGCCGGTGGAGACCTTCCGCAAGAACTACTGTACGGCCGGCGACAGCTATATCTGGCGCGACGGCCTGCAATACACCGCACGCTCGATCAACTACGACAGGGCCATCATCGAATCGGCAAAAAAGTGGCGCTGGTATGACCGCTGGACCGGCTGGGGCAATCCCACCTGGACTTCGGAGGACGGCAACATCGTTCGCGGCATCGGCTGCTCCATCATCGGCAATGCTGATGCCGGGGAGAGTTACTGCGAGGCCTATGTCCGCCTCATTCCCGACTTCTTCCAGAAGGACTGCTTTTGCCGCGTGCATATCAATGTCACCGAAATCGGTAATGGCCAGAAGTCCAATCTGCTCAAGATGGTCGCCGAGATTCTCGATTTGCCGCTTGAGAACGTCGAGTACGTCGAGGCCGACTCCCGTACGAGCCCGCGCAACGAGGGGCTTGCCGGGTCGCGGGGCACGCTGACCTGCGGGCGGGCCGTCTCCAACGCGGCGCTTGACGTCCGACGCCAGCTCTTTGAGCAGGCCGAACATCTGATGCACTATCCAATCGATTCGATGGAGGTGTACCGGGGAGGCGTCCGCGCCAAGTCCAAGCCCGATCGCTGGTATCCCTTCAAGGACCTCATCGTCGACCGCCATCTGACCATGACCGGCTATGGCCGCCATGACAACGACTTCGGGACACCGAACTTCTTCATGTCCTACATCGAGGTCGAGGTGGACAAGAGCACCGGCGCCGCGAAGGTCATCGATATGATGGGCGCGACGGACTGCGGCCAGATCATCGACCCGAGCTCAGCCGAGATGCAGTGCCAGGGCGGCATCGGCGCCGCCTCGCTGGACACCGCGCTTTTTGAGGAGAACTTCGTCGACCCGGTAACGGGTCGGCCTCTGACCTACGACATGATCCAGAACAAGTGGCGCACCTTCAACGAGCTGCCGAACTTTGACTGCCATCTGGAAGAGAGCCTCTTTGACACAAACCACTTCAAGGCCATCGGCTTTGGCGAGATAGCCGGTGCGGCTGCCGCCTCGGCGGCCATGATGGCCATCTCCAACGCACTCGGCGTGGAGGTCAAGGAATATCCGGCGACCCCTGCAGTCATTCTCAAGGCACTCGGGAAGATAGAGGAAAGAGAGGTTTTGGCATGAAGTATTTCGAGTACAGCAGGGCGGCGACCTTTGATGCGGCTTCCGAGATTCTGAAGACGGACGAGAAGGCGACCGTTCTGGCAGGCGGCACCGATTTGCTCAGCGTCATTAAAAACGAGATACTCGAGGAGCCTCCCTCACAGGTTATCGACCTCAAGCGTATCCCCGAGACGGACTACATCACGCTGCAAGACGGCACCCTTCGTATCGGCGCCAACGCGCGATTGGCGGATATCGCCGCATCGCCTGAGGTCACACGAGAGCTGCCGGCGCTTGCCCAGGCTGCCTGGTCGGTTGCGACTCCTCTGATTCGCAACCTCGGCACCATCGGCGGCAATATCTGTCAGGATGTGCGCTGCTGGTTTTACCGCTACCCGCATGAGGCGGGTGGCCGGATTGTCTGCCGCCGTAAGGGAGGGGAGAACTGCTACGCCATCCTGGGAGACAACCGTTATCACTCGGTCTTTGGCGGCATGCGCTGCGGCTCAAACCCCTGCACCGTCGATTGCCCGGCGGCGACGAACATCCCCGACTATATGGAGCAGCTGCGCCTGGGTAACCCCAGGGGCGCCGCGCAGATACTCTTTAACGTAAACCCCATCCCGGCGGTCACCTCACGCGTCTGCGCGCATCGCTGCCAGGAGGGTTGTAACAAAAACGAGAGCGGTGAGCCGGTCGCCATCCGCAACGTCGAGCGCTTCGTCGGCGATTTTGCGCTGAACAGCGGTGAGCTGTTCTATGCGGCGCCCACCGAGCAAAGCGGCAAGTCGGTTGCCGTTGTCGGCTCGGGCCCTGCGGGTCTTTCCGCCGCCTATTATCTGCGCGCCTCGGGCCATGAGGTCACCGTCTACGACTCCAAGCCCGAGCCGGGTGGCATGTTGATGTATGCCATCCCGGACTATCGTATGCCAAAAGACATCGTACGCAAGATTGTCGCAGCCTATGAGGGCATGGGTATCACCTTTGTCTGCGACACGCAGGTCGGTGCCGACCTGCCCGCCTCCGAGCTCGAGGAGCGCTTTGATGCCGTCTACTATGCGACCGGCACCTGGAAGCGGCCCGTCCTCGGCCTTTCCGGCGAGGAGTTGACGGTCTTTGGTCTGGATTTCCTCGTGCAGGTGCACGACTGGATGGACGGCAAGGTAGGCCAGGAGGTGCTCGTCACCGGCGGCGGCAACGTCGCGATGGATGTGGCGATTACGGCCAAACGCCTCGGCGCGCGCAAGGTTGTCCTCGCCGCCCTGGAGACCGAAGACATCATGCCCGCCGGAAAAGAGGAGATAGCCCGTGCCCGCGAGGAGGGTGTGGAGATACAGGGCGGCTGGGGCCTGTCGCGCGTTTTATCAGAAGGCGACAAGGTCACGGGTATGGAACTGAAGCGCTGCCTGAGCGTCTTTGACGAGAACCATCGCTTCAACCCTGTTTACGATGAGAACGACCGGCGTGTCGTTGAGGCCGAGAATATTCTCATGGCGGTCGGGCAGCAGGTCGATCTCAACTTCCTCGACGAGAAGTACCAGCTCCAGCTTACCGCGCGCGGCCTTATCGACGTTGCCGCGGAAAGCCAGATGACCTCGCGCCCGGGCGTCTTTGCCGGCGGCGACGCGACCACCGGGCCCTCCACGGTCGTCGAGTGCATCGCCAACGGCCATGCCGCCGCCCGCGGCATCGACCGCTATCTGGGCGTCGCGCAAAGGCACATCTGCACCGGCTTGCAGATAGAGAAGCCGTTTTTGAGTTTTGATGTCGAGGGCGTAAAGCGCTCTGAGGCCCTGAAACTTGCCGAACTGCCGCTTGAGCAGCGCAGCATCGACGTGGAAGACGAGATAGCCCCCGATGAGGCGGCGGCGCTTTCTGAGGCCAGGCGCTGCATGAACTGCGGCTGTTATGCCGTTGCGCCCTCCGACATAACGCCGGTGCTCGTCGCGCTTGACGCAACGCTTGTCACCACCACGCGCGAGCTTTCGGCCAGCGAGTTTGCCACCTCGGCGCTCAAACTCGATGAGGTGCTTGAGCCCGGAGAGCTCCTCACCGAGATTCGCATCCCGCTTGTACCGGGCGCAACGACGGCCTACGATAAGTTCCGGCTTCGTGAGTCGGTCGACTGGGCCATCGTCAGTCTGGCGAGTGCGCTTGCGACCGAGAACGGCAAGGTGTCCGGTGCGCGCCTGGTACTCGGCGGCGTTGCGCCCATCCCGCTGCGCCTTTCTGCGGTCGAGGGCTATCTGCTTGGCCGGACGCTCGATTCTGAGACGATTGCCCAGGCTCAGGAAAAGGCCGTCCAGGAGTGCCTGCCGCTTTGGAACAACGCCTACAAGGTGCAGGAAGTCAAGGCTTTTGTTGGGAAAGCCCTCGCGCGTCTCACGTGAGCGAAGGGGCGGCGCGTCTGGCCACCCGCCGTGCGTACGTGGAAAGGCGACGTGTGCCCCGTGTGTCTCGTGTGAGTGTGTACGTCTCGCGCATCGTAAGAGGAAAGGTGAAGGATATGGCGATAGACAGTATCCGATTGTCCATAAACAGGACGGATTACGAGCTTTCCATCGGAAGGCGTTTCGGTCAGATTCCGCCCAATGAGACCCTGGTTGAGACCCTGCGTGAGCGCTTTGCTCTCACCGGTGCCAAACGCTCCTGCAATGAGGGGGCCTGCGGCTGCTGCACGGTCATCATAGACGGCGAGGCGGTGCCGGCCTGCATGACGCTGACGGTTGATTGTGATGGCAGCAGCATCACGACCATCGAGGGCCTGCAGGACCCGAGGACCGGTGAGCTTGACCCAATCCAACAGGCCTTCATCGATGAGTATGCCTTTCAGTGCGGCTACTGCACGCCGGGCATCATCATGGTCGTCAAGGCTCTGCTCGACAAGAATCCCGCTCCCGACGAAGACGAGGTTGCCGAGGCGCTGGCGGGCAACTTCTGCCGCTGTATCAGCCAGTACCACGTTTTTAACGCAGTTGATCGCCTCGTTGGCCGCGTGACGAGTGGCGGCCTGATTGCTGAGGGCGATGTGAAGGTCGGAAAGGCAGGTGGGCGATAATGGCGCGTAAATCCCTCAAAGATGGCATCAATAACCCCATCCCTGTCGATCCCAAATACGTTCGTCGCGGCCGGAAGTTCAGCAGCGGCCTCGATCCTGACGAGTACAAATACGTTGGCAAGGCCATTGCGCGCAAGGACGCGAAGGAGCTCGTTACGGGCAAGGCGCTGTTCCTCGACGACTTTACCCTGCCCGACATGCTCATCGGCAAATTCCTGCGCAGCCCATACTCGCATGCTATTATCACACGCATCGACGCGACGAAGGCCGAGGCCCTGCCCGGCGTCGAGGCGGTGCTCACCTACGAGAGCTTTGCCGAGCTTGGGCGTGACGTGCGTTTTGGTTACCCGCCGCACAAGCCCTTCCTGAGCGAGCATCTGCGCTACATCGGTGACCCGATAGCCGTCGTCGCCGCCGTAGACGAACAGACCGCAAACGCCGCACTCGACCTCATTGAGGTTGACTACGAGGTACTGCCCGCTGTCTACGACGGCCTTTCGGCGGTTGCCGAGGGTGCGCCGCAGCTGTATGAGGAGTTTGACCACAATGTGGTGCCGGGCGGATTTCCCGTGATGCAAAGCGAGGGCGCCTACTGGCACCTCATGCGTGGCGACGTGGACGAAGGCTTTGGGGAGTGCGAATATATTGTTGAGGACACGGTCGCCTTTAACAAGATGTGCGCCCCCGCCTCGCCCGAACCTCCCGGCGCGGTCGTTCGCTGGGATGGCGGCAATACCTTTACCTGCTGGACGGCAAGCCAGTCCACAGACGGCCCGAGAACCTTTAACGCGACGGTGCTCGTGGGCGCGACTCTGCATGTGCAGACCTTCAATGTCGGAGGCAGCTACGGCAACAAACAGACCATCGGTTACCAGGTCTGCTCCGCCGCCCTGCTCTCCCTGGTCTGTGGAGGGCGACCCGTCAAGGTCATGCAGACCAAGGTCGAGCAGCTGATGGCCTTCGAGACTCGCCTTGGCAGCCAGGTGCAGGCCCGTATCGGCATCGATAAAGACGGCATCATCCGCGCGGTCAAGGGCAAGTGGACCGTTGACTGCGGAGGCATCTGCAACGCCACCCAGGGGCAGGTGGCCGTGGGTATCGGCGAGGCGCAGATCGTCATGGCAAAGTGTGAGAACTGGGACTTCGATTCGGCGCTGGCCGTCTCCAACAAACAGCCCGCGGGCTGCGTGCGCGGCTACGGCGGCCAGGAACTGAACAGCTGCCTGGCGCTGCTGATGTCCCGGGCGATGCAGGAGGGAAACTTTGACCCTGTTGAGGTCTACAAGAAAAACTACGTCGCCGACGGCGATGTCTACATCTGGCGCGACGGCCTGCCGTGGCGGGCGCATACCGTAAACTACGTACCCATCATCGAGCGCGCGGCTGAACGCTTTGGCTGGAAGGAGACCTGGAAAGGCTGGCATACGCCAACCTGGACCTCTGAGGATGGCCGCTACGTCCGCGGCGTCGGCTGCGCCATCATCGGCAACGCCGATGTGGGCGAGGACACCTCCGAGGCCTATGTGCGCATCGTCCCCGACCTCTATGGCACGGGCATCAAGGTCTACGTGCATGCCGACATCACCGAATCCGGCATGGGTCAGCGCTCCTCCATCCTGCGCGTCGTGGCCGAGTCGCTCGACGTGCCCTACGAGAACATCACCATCGTGCGGCCGGAAAGCGACATCAATCCCATCGGTATCGGCCTGTGCGGCTCACGCGGCACCATCACCTACGGGCACGCGCTTGCAAACGCCTGCGAGGACCTCAAGGCAAAGCTCTTCCGCGCCTGCGAGGGCAAGCTGCACATCACCTCCGACCTGATGGAGATACGCGGCGGCTATGTGTATTCGCATACGATGCCCGGCAACCGCATCCCCATCAAGCACATCGAGGCAAACTCGACCATCTCATTTACGGGCTATGGCAAACATGTGGAGAACTTCTCCATCCCAAGCTGCGTGATGTGCTTCATCGAGGTCGAGGTGGACACGCAGACCGGCAAGGTGGACATCGTGCGCATGCTGACCGCCACCGACTGCGGCCAGATTATGGATCCGGCGGCTATCGAGATGCAGCTTCAGGGCGGTATCGGGGCGGCCTGTCTGGACACGGCGACCTTTGAGGAGAACATCATCGACCAGGCCACAGGGCGTCCGATGACCTACAACATGGTCGAGTACAAATGGCGCACCTTTAACAACTTCCCCGAGCATGAGAGCTGCATCATGGAATCGCGGCCTGACAGCTTCCAGTTCAACGCTATCGGCGTTGGCGAGATTTCCGGCGCGGCGTCGGCCTCGGCGACCATGATGGCCATCTCCGACGCCATCGGCACCAACGTGGCGGAATACCCGGCCACCCCCGCGGTCATTCTCAAGGCGCTTGGGAAGGTAGAGAAGTAGGGGTCGCCAGTACGGCAGCGCACACGTGGCAGCAGGGCGTATGCCAGCGCCCTGCAGTGCCCTGCTCAGAGCGCTGGAGGAACCGGCAGACAGGAGGTTTGGTCGATGGAGGTCACCGTCAAGGTGCGGGGCATCCTCGCCTACGAACTGGGGTTTTCGGAGAAGGTCGTCACCCTGCCCGAGGCAAGCACTGCGGGGCAGCTGCTTGCGGGCTTTGACGTCGATCTTGAGGAAGTCAGCTACACGGTGGACAACGCCTGGCGCGATGAGGAGTATGCGCTCAAGGATGGCGACGTTCTCTGGCTTTATGCCCAGACGCTGATCCCCGGGGGCTGAGGACGTACCGCGCAGACCCAAACCTGACAGCCGTTTGCCTTAGATACTCGCACCAACCCAGCCACTTCTGAAATCCATCTATAATGGCATACCTGATGCCAGCCATACCTTTGATCAGGTGCTGGCGTACTGCCTCTCAAAAAGGCTGTTGGTGCACGGTCAAACTACCGAGGAAGAACCCTGTGAGACAACTGCTCTCCAATAGAAGCTTCATCTTATACTGGCTCGTCGGCATTACCTCGATTTTGGCAAGCCTCGCGCTTGAGTTTGTCGTTTCGCTTTATGCGTATGACCTGACAGGCTCGCCGCTCCTGTTCGGTGCGATACTCTCAGCCGTACTCGTCCCACGGCTTATCCTGACTCCAATCTCCGGGGTGATTGCAGACCGATATCCCCGTAAGAGAATAATGTTAATTTCATTAGCATTTTATATACTGCTTCTTCTTTCCGCCACTTTATATCAACTCTCCACATCAGCTCTGGGCGTCATCCCGCTCTTTGCGCTCGTCCTGCTCATTGAGATGGCCAGCATCCTGTTTTCGAGCGCGAATGCCGCGGTGCTGCCAATGATCGTAGCGCCTGAATTGCTCGGACAGGCAAATTCGTTTTGCTCCATATATAACGAACTGTCGTATGTTCTCGGCCCCTTGATCGGTGGCTTGGTGTATGGCTTTTTTGGGTTTTCTGCTTCGCTCATTCTCATTACCGTATGCGCAGGCATCAGCTTCGTGCTTCTTCGTCTTCTTCCGTTTCCCGCCCAGGTGCCGCAGGGGATCAGTGCAAGGCCTCGTGTACTGCTTGATTTGAAGCAGGGCCTGTCGGTCATTGCAAAAAACAAGCTGCTTGTCTACCTGGTACTCGTGGCGCCGTTTCTTTTGAACTTCTTTAACGTACCGGTCTTTGACATGGTCCTGGTGTTCTATGTGAGAGGGACGCTTGGCATCAGCCCCGCTGGCTTTAGCCTCTTTATGGCTCTGTTGGCCGCAGCTGGTGTCATCTGTGCGGCTTTGGCTGGCAAAGTATACAGCGACAGGCGGGCAGTGCGCTTTGTGAGCGTCATGCCTGTCCTTGTTATCGGTAGTATGGCGGTCGTGCTCTTCTCAATCCTTGCCACTCGGCTCGCCGCACCCGCACTGTTGCTTACGATGAGCTTTCTGGCCTGCAGCGTTATTTCTGCAACGGTCGGCCTGTTTGGCATAGCGCAGAACACCATAACGCAAAAAACGGTCAGCCTCGATACTCTCAGCCGTGTCATGTCCTTCAAGCGTCTTTCGGGACTGACCGCAGTTCCTTTGGGAAATCTCGTCTTTGGCCTGATTATCCAATACACAAGCCTTGAGGTCTCGGTGCTTGTGTCCATCGGAGGCATTGCGGCCCTCTTTGTAGTTGGAAGAGCCCTGAGCGCGCAGACTGGCTGACCGATACGCGCCCCCTTCCTCGCAAAGCCATCTTTGAAAGAAGGGCGGATTTTTGGCATTTTCGCTTGGATACGTTGCGACAACATCGCTGAATAACGGTAAGTTTCGATTCTCGCGCCTGGCTCTTTTATTCAATGTTGTAGAATAACATTGAATAAAGGGAGGCGCTCTTATGGGTTACTATTGCGAGGAGTTCTGGCAGAGCCTCGGAGAGGGGCGTAGCCGTGTCGAGCGCAGGAGCGGAGCCTATCGTTACTATGTCCCAACGAAGCTGACCACTCTGGATGTGAAGCTCGATTCAGATGTGGTCGCCGACATCGCCAATGCTGAGCGCGCCTTGCTTGCGGTCGCCGCGAACCCAGGCCCTCTGCGGGACATTGATGGACTGTCGCGTTTTCTGCTCAGGGCAGAGGCGATTTCCTCCTCGCATATCGAGGGCCTGCGTCTCGGAGCCAAACGGTTGATGCAGGCGGAGCTTAACGAGAGCGAGCCGCACACCTTCAAGGCAGACGCAACGGCTGCCGAGATTGTCGGCAACATCAAGGCATTGCGTCTGGCCCTCAACCGGGCAGTCAACAAGGAAGGTCTGGCGCTGTGCGACCTCCTCAACATCCACCAGGCCTTGCTGGAGGGTAGCCCCCTTGCCGCTTATGCGGGCAAGGTTCGCGAGGTGCAGAACTGGATTGGGGGCAATTCCTACAACCCATTGGGTGCCTCTCACGTTCCGCCCGCGCCCGAGCTTGTAGTGGAGCTGCTCGACGACCTTACAGAATATTGTAACCGTGCCGATGTCTCGCCCGTGCAGCAGGCCGCCCTGGCTCATGCCCAGTTTGAGACTATACACCCCTTTGTCGACGGCAATGGACGCGCCGGTAGAGCCCTGATTCAGGTCGTCTTGCGCAGACGGCAGCTCACAAGCACGTTCGCTCCGCCAATTTCACTGATTTTGGCAACCCATGCACAGAGCTACATCGCGGGTCTGAACAGCGTGCGGTTTGAGGGCGAGCAGCCAGACGCCCCGGCAATGAAGGCTCTCAATGAGTGGCTGTCCTTCTTCGCCGGAGCTTGTCTGAGAGCCTGCGAGGAGATGCGCGGCTTTACTGAGCACGCCTGTGAGATTGTGGAATCCTGGCGCAGACGACTGGGCAAGACGCGCAGGAACTCAGCGCTCGACCATTTACTGGATGCTCTTGTCGGCATGCCGGTGTTCACGGTTAAATCCGCCGCTGCGAATCTGGGCACAAACTTCCAGTCGACCAATCTGGCGGTGGAGCGCCTTGTCGATGGCGGCATCGTCAAACCACTCAATGCAGTCAGACGAAACCGCGCCTACGAGGTACCCGAGGTTTTGGACGCCTTTCGAGTCCTTGAACGCCAATTGGCAAGTCCGACAGGTGACACGAGTATTGGCAGACCAACCCGCCCGGTCCCTTTCAGGCAGTGACCCCCTGGCGGGCGGTTTGCCCAAGTGTAGTGTAGAAGGGTTTTGCCTCAACATGGATTTTTGACATATCCGGAGAAGCGGGGTCGTCGCCACGCCGCGTGTGGTCTGGTATCATAGGCCACCATTATGGATCTGATCGAACTTATCAAAGCACTGCTCATCGGTATCGTTGAGGGCGTCACTGAATGGCTGCCGATTTCTTCGACGGGACACATGATTCTCTTCGACGAATTCGTCCGGCTCGACGTCTCGCCTGCCTTTCTTGAGATATTCCTCGTTGTTATCCAGCTCGGCGCCATCATGGCGGTCATCATCCTCTATTTTCATCGTCTGAATCCCTTCTCCCCCCGCAAGGACCGCGCCGAGCGGCGCGTCACGCTTGGCGTGTGGGGCCGTGTGCTGATCGGCTGCATCCCGGCCGCCATCGTCGGCCTGCTCCTCGACAGCTGGGTTGAGGCACACTTCTATAATGCGGTGGTTGTGGCCTGTGCGCTGGTGCTCTACGGCGTCGCCTTCATCCTTGTTGAGCGCGTGAAGAGACGGGACACTCCTGTTGTTGGCCGTCACGCCCGTCACGCCTCTCGTGCGGCGCAGGAGCAGAGTTCTGTTGATGACCGCGAGAGAAACACCGCGCGGCGCGCCGCCCCTGCGCGGCGCGTCGCCCCTGCGCGCCGGCCTGCCCCCACGCGCCGGCCTGCCCCCACGCGTCGAGCTGCCCCTGCGCGACGTGCAATCGATGCGCGACAAGACGACCGCTCGCTTCCCTCCGTCACCGACGAGGTTGCCACGCTCAGCATCCCAATCGTCCTGGGCATTGGCCTGTTCCAATGCCTTGCCATCATCCCGGGTACCTCGCGTTCCGGCTCCACCATCCTCGGTGGCCTGATTCTTGGGGTCAGTCGGACGGTGGCCGCCGAATTCTCCTTTTTCCTCGCGATTCCCGTGATGTTTGGCTGGAGCCTGCTCAAGATTGTCAAGGGCTTCGTGCTTGACGGACTGAGCCTGACTTCGACTGAGTGGGGGGTGCTTGTTGTGGGCATCGTTGCTGCCTTTGGTATCTCGGTGCTGACGATACGGCTTCTTGTGGGCTACATCAAAGAACACAGCTTTGCGGCCTTTGGCGTCTATCGCATCGTGCTCGGCCTTCTGCTGCTGGGCTTCTTCGCCTTCGCAGGGTCCGCAGTTCTCTGAGGCGCTTTGAGCTACTCCTCACGCTTTTCAGAACACCTCACTTAAAAACTCTTTGCAAAGCCCTTGCGCCCTGAGACAGAAGCGTGTATCATGAAGATATGAGCAGATGTTCATATCTTCATGACTAAGGGCGGAGGGGACATGCTGGAACAGAAAAGCGCTCACCCGGATTGTGCGATTGGTGAGGATGACGAGACCTGTTGTGGGACGCGTATCTCCAACGCCGAGACCCTCTACGCGCAGGCGGGCCTTCTTTTGGGCGACGTCCCCTCTGCACAAAACGGTGCGCTTCCCAGCGATACCCTCATTTACAAGGCGACGGAGATATTCTCAGCTTTGGCAGACTCCACGCGCTTTAAGATTCTCAGCGCTCTTGCAGCGGGGGAGCTCTGCGTGCACGAACTCGTCGTTCTCACCGATGTCTCACAATCCGCCGTCAGCCACCAACTGCGCCTCTTGCGAGACCGCGGCCTGCTAACCGCGCGGCGCGATGGGCAGAAAGTTGTCTACCAGTTCTCCGATGAGCATGTTCGCTCGCTGATTCTTGTTGGCCTTGAACATGCGGCAGAGCAGGTGGATTGAGATGGCCGCTCACGACTCCCTTCATGAAGGCGAGGCTGCCGCCTGCTCCTGCTGCGCCTGCCCTGCACCCGAGTCCGACCTTGTGCCCGCATCGGCATCCGCATCTACAGCAGCATCCACATCTGCATCTGCATCTGCACTCGCGCCCGAGCCCGCGCTTGAGCAGGAGCAGGCGGCCTGCGCCTGCTGCGCCACGAACGATGCGGACAGCGCCAGGGAGCGCAGCACCGTTCCCTGGCTGGTCGCAAGCGGCATCTTCAGCATGCTTGGCGTCGGCCTGCACCTGTTGGGTGCGACGGGGCTTTTCGCAGGTCCTCTCCAGTGGCCTTTTGGGGTTGCGGCGATTATCGCCTCGCTTATGGGGACGGTCAGTGGGCTGGTCATTGTCTTCCCGCACGCTCTCAATTCTCTGAAGAGGCGCTCGGTAGACATCAACATTCTGATGCTCGTTGCCGTCCTCGGTGCCTGCCTGCTTGGAGATTTCGCCGAGGCGGCCGCGGTCGTCTTCTTCTTCTGCGTCGGCGAGGCGCTGGAAGAGCGCGCGATGCGCAAAAATCGCGAATCTGTTGCAAGCCTGCTCGATCTGACCCCACAGCTGGTTCACGTACGGGCAGGCGATGGCAGCATCACCGACATCGGTCCTGACGACGTGCTTCTGGGCGCGACCATCCTTGTGCGCCCGGGCGAGCGCATCGCGCTTGACGGGCTTGTCACGGAGGGCAGCGCCCTGGTGGACGAGGCGCCCATCACCGGCGAATCGGTTCCGGTCCTCAAGGGGCCTGGCGACCCCCTGTATGCAGGCACGCTTTCGACCGATGGCAGGCTCATCTACGCCACGACGGCAACCGTTGAGAACTCCACACTGACCCGCATCGTCCGTCTTGTTGAGCAGTCGCAGGCCCAGCGCACTCCCTATGAGCGCTTCATCAACCGTTTTGCGCGTTACTATACGCCCCTGGTCATGCTGCTTGCCGCTCTTGTGGCCCTCGTGCCCACATTGCTCACGCTGCTCACCCCGCTTGACCTTGGCTCTTTTGCCACCTGGGGCTATCGTGCGCTGGCCCTGCTTGTCATCGCCTGTCCCTGCGCGCTCGTCATTGCGACGCCAATCTGCGTCGTTACCGGTCTGGCTCGCGCGGCGCGCAGCGGTATGCTTGTCAAGGGCGGCGCCTTTTTAGAGCTCGCGGCAAAGGTAAAGGCGGTGGCCTTTGATAAGACCGGGACGCTGACCTATGGCAAGCCCCTTGTGACCGAGAGTATCCCTCTGCTGGCCGCGACGCGGCGCTGGGGCGGGGATGCGCAGGCACAGGTGCTTGCGTTGGGCGTTGCCCTGGAGCAGGACTCGACCCACCCGCTGGCCCGCGCCGTCGTCGCGGCCGGTATGTCGGCCCCGACCCAGACCCCCGTCGCCCCGACCGTCTCAAATTTGCGCGAGTTCGCAGGTCAGGGTGTCAGCGCCGAGATTGACGGGATTTTTGCCGCTATTGGCTCCAGCAATCATATCGCCGCGCTTGTTGACTATGACGCAGAGACGCTTGCCCATATCGAACGGGTGGAACGCGATGCGGCAACCGCGCTGGTCGTGGCCTTCGATGGCCAGGCGGTCGGCATCATCGCGGTCAAGGACACCGTGCGCCCTGAGAGCGCCGCCCTTCTCAATGTGCTGAACAGTCGCCAGAGAATCCACACCGTCATGCTGACGGGCGATAACCTCATCACCGCTCGCGCTATCGCACAGGATGCGGGCATTGAGCAGGTATGCGCCGGCCTGTTGCCCCAGGACAAGATGGAATACATCGAGCGTCTGCGGCGGCAGTATGGCGCGGTCGCGATGGTCGGCGACGGCATCAATGATGCGCCTGCGCTTGCACAGGCCGACGTCGGTATCGCGATGGGTGGCGCTGGCAGCGATACCGCGCTTGAGGTGGCCGATGTCGTGTTGATGGCCGACAACATCAGCGAGCTTCCCAGCCTGTTTGCGTTGGCACGGCAGGTTGTGCGCACCATTCAGGTGAACATCGCCTTTGCGCTGACGGTCAAAGTGGCCGTCATGGCGCTTGCCATCCTTGGCCTCGTCCAGATGTGGATGGCAATCTTTGCCGATGTCGGCGTGCTGCTGATTGTCATCCTCTACAGCATGCGCATCGGTCTGACCAAGCACAGGGGCCTCTGAGGTTCATCTCCCCGCCACTCCCAATCGCCGCACCAGCCGCCACCCGCCGCACCCGCCGCACCCGCCGCACCAGCCGCACCCGCCGCACCCGGCTCCGCCCTCGCCGCACCCGCCATCACCCGCCATCACCCGCCATCTCCCCGCCACCTGCCGCGCCCTCGCCGCTCCCAATCGCCACCTGCCGTGTCGCCGTCCGGATGCGGTATCATGAAGGCTTACAGAAAATCGACCCGATGGGCAACAAAAATTTCGCGCCGCAGAACATCCCATCGACAAGGAGCAGCATTTTGCAGGATTCGATTGTCATCCGCGGTGCCCGCGAGCACAATCTGCAGGACATCAACGTCACGATTCCCCGCGACCGGCTCGTGGTCATCACGGGCCTTTCCGGCTCGGGCAAAAGCTCGCTTGCCTTTGACACCATCTATGCCGAAGGCCAGCGACGCTACGTTGAGTCGCTCTCGGCCTATGCGCGACAATTTCTCGGACAGATGGACAAACCCGACCTCGACTCCATCGACGGCCTTTCCCCGGCCGTCTCCATCGACCAGAAGACCACCTCAAAAAACCCACGCTCGACCGTTGGTACGGTCACTGAGATATACGACTATCTCCGTCTGCTTTTCGCGCGTATCGGCATTCCGCACTGCCCGGAATGCGGCCGTGAGATCATACGCCAGACCACCGACCAGGTGGTTGACAAGATTCTTGCAGCGGGAGAAGGCCGGCGTTCCTACGTGCTCGCGCCGCTTGCCATCGGGCGCAAGGGCGAGTACAAAAAGCTCTTTGCCGAGCTGCGCAGGGAGGGCTTTGCCCGGGTGCGAGTGGACGGTCAGGTGCGGGAGCTTGCCGAGACAATCGAGCTGGATAAGAAGTTCAAGCACACTATCGAGGTCCTTGTCGACCGCCTGACCCTCAAACCTTCCTCCACCTCGCGCCTCGCCGAGGCCGTTGAGACCGCAACCCGTATGGCCGAGGACAAGGTGGGCATTCTCTATCTCGCAACCGACGACGAGCCCGAACGGCTCGACCAGTACTCGCTTGCCCTGGCCTGCCCCGAGCACGGACACTCCATCGACGAACTTGCGCCGCGCGACTTCTCCTTCAATGCACCCTACGGTGCCTGCCCCTCCTGTTCTGGCCTGGGCTTCACGCGTGAAGTCGACCCTTCGCTTATCGTCCCCGACCCCTCGCTTTCTCTGGCCGACGGCGCCTGGGTCGTCTTTAACACCTCAAGCAACTACTATCCGCAGATTCTGCGCGCGGTCGCCCACCATCTTGGCGTCAACTACCATACGCCGTGGGAAGAGTATCCGGCCGAGGTGCAGCACGCCTTTCTGTACGGCACCGGTGCGGAGAGGATACGGGTGGACTATCTCACGCGCGACGGCCGGCAGACGCACTGGACCGTGCAGTTCTCCGGCCTTCTCAAAATCACGATGGATCGCTACGAGGAGACGACGAGCGAAAGTCAGAAGGCGAAGCTGGAGGATTACCTGGCCATACGCCCCTGCACGGCCTGCGGCGGCGCGCGTCTGAAGCCCGAGATGCTGGCGGTCACCGTGGGTGGGCGCAACATCTACCAGGTAACGCAGTGCTCTGCCCGCGACTGCCTGAGTTTTTTTGAGGGGCTCGTGCTCAATGATCGCGAGGTGGCCATTGGAGGGCGCGTCATCAGGGAGATACGGGAGCGCCTGCGGTTTCTGGTCGATGTCGGACTGGACTACCTGACGCTGGAGCGGGGTACCGCAACTCTTTCCGGGGGAGAAGCTCAGCGTATCCGGCTTGCCACTCAGATAGGCGCGGGCCTGATGGGCGTGCTCTACATCCTTGACGAACCGTCCATCGGCCTGCATCAGCGCGATAACGAGCGCCTTATCGCCACGTTGGAACGACTGCGCGACCTTGGCAACACGGTCATCGTGGTCGAACATGACGAGGAGACGATACGTGCGGCCGACCACGTCATCGACATGGGCCCGGGCGCCGGTGCCGCAGGCGGGCTGGTCGTCGCCCAGGGAGCGCCACAGGAGATACTCGATACGCCACAGTCGCTGACGGCCGACTACCTCTCCGGACGACGCGGCATACCCATCCCTTCGCTGCGCCGTGCTGGCGACAAGGGCTCTATCCGTCTGAGCGGGGCATGTGAGAACAACCTCGCGAACCTCGATGTCGCCATTGACCTTGGCACACTCACCGTGGTCACAGGCGTCTCGGGCTCGGGCAAGTCCTCGCTCATCACCGATACGCTGGCGCCGGCCCTGACCAACCGCATCCACCGTTCGCGCAAACGCGTGGGCGCGATGCGCAAACTTGAGGGCATTGGGGCGCTTGACAAGGTCATCGACATCGACCAAAGCCCCATCGGGCGTACGCCGCGCTCCAACCCGGCGACCTATGTGGGCCTGTGGGACGACGTGCGCACGCTGTTCTCACAGGTGCCCGATTCGAAGGCGCGGGGCTACGGGCCGGGCCGCTTCTCCTTTAACGTCACAGGGGGGCGTTGCGAGGCCTGCAAGGGCGATGGCCAGCTCAAGATTGAGATGCACTTCCTGCCCGACATCTACGTGCCCTGCGAGGTCTGCGAAGGTACTCGTTACAACCGTGAGACCCTGCAGATACACTATAAGGGCAAGACGGTTGCCGATGTGCTGAGGATGAGTGTTGACGAGGCGCTGCTTTTCTTTGAGAACCTGCCGCGGCTCAAACGCAAGCTTCAGACCCTGCATGACGTGGGTCTCGGCTATATCAAGCTCGGTCAGCCCGCAACAACGCTCTCGGGGGGCGAGGCCCAGCGGGTCAAACTCTCAAGCGAGTTGCAGCGCGTACAGACAGGCTCGACCTTCTACATCCTCGATGAGCCGACAACCGGCCTGCACTTCGACGACGTGCGTCAGCTGCTCGATGTCTTGCAGCGTCTGGTGGACAAAGGCAACACCGTGTTGGTTATCGAGCACAATCTCGATGTGATCAAGTGTGCCGACCGCGTGATAGACCTCGGCCCCGAGGGGGGCGATCGCGGAGGCCAACTCGTTGCGCTTGGCACGCCGGAGGAGGTCGCGCAGGTGGAGGCGAGCTATACGGGGCAGTTCCTGCGACGTCTTTTTGAGCGCGTCGGCCACGCATATTGAGGAGTAGTGTGGTATTGTTCAGATTGACACCCAAAGGAGGCAGCCATGATTGACACTGCGGCAGGTAGTTCTCTTTCCGACGGCCCTGACCCCACATCCTCACCGGCAGATGCTCCGGCGCCCGCAAAGACAGCCTGGCGTTGTGAGCTCTGCGGTTTTGTGGAGGAGATGGACGCCCTGCCAATTGGGTACGGCTGTCCTGTCTGTGGTGCTCCACGCGCCCAGTTTAAACGCATCGAGCGCTAGCCCCGCCACCGCGCGGGTACACCAGATTAACCGATTTGCACGTGCGCCCCGCCACCGCGCGGGTACACCAGATGAGCCGATTTGCACGCGCGCCCCACCACCGCGCGGGCGCGCCGGATTACCCGATTTGCGCCCGATTATCCCTCTCTGAATGCAGGCAAACCGTTATACTCGGCACCATGAGTGCGATCATTATCTGTATTGTGGTTTTTGCTGTCGTTTTCGAATTCATTAATGGATTCCACGACACGGCCAACGCAATCGCAACCTCCGTCTACACCCGGGCGCTTTCGGTCGGCGCGGCCATCGCCCTGGCAGCTGGCATGAACTTTCTCGGCGCACTCATCTTCGAAGGCGTTGCTCATACCATCAGTGAAGGACTTGTCTCAACCGCGCTGGATGGCTACGTGGTGCTCTCGGCTCTGATTGGAGCCATCATCTGGAACCTGCTTACCTGGTGGCGGGCTATCCCTTCGTCCTCCTCACACGCCCTGATCGGCGCTTTGGTCGGTGCGACGCTGGTACACACCTTGAGCATGGATTCGGTCATCTGGTCAGGCGTGGGCTGGAAAGTTATTATCCCTCTGCTCAGCTCTCCCATCATCGGCTTTTTGCTCGGCTTCGGGATTACGAAGCTCATCCATCTGCTCTTTGCCCGCGTGGCGCGCAGCAAAGTCAACCGGGCCTTTCTCAAGCTCCAGATACTCTCTGCGGCGGCGGTCGCCTTCTCACATGGCACCAACGATGCGCAAAAGACCATGGGCATCATCACGCTGGCGCTTTTCACGAGCGGCATGATCCCCGATGCCTCGCATATCCCGTTTTGGGTCAAGCTGCTCTGCGCAGCGACCATCGCCGCAGGCACCTCGGTGGGCGGCTGGAAGATCATGAAAACGATGGGCGGCGGGGTAACAAAACTTGAGCCAACCAGCGGTTTTGCAGCGCAGGCATCCTCGGCTGTGGTCATCGAGGCCATGACGGCGCTCGGGGCTCCGATTTCGACGACCCACGTTATCACGACCTCGGTCATGGGCGTCGGCAGCGCACGGCATCTGAAAGCGGTAAAATGGAAAATCGCAAAGGACATCGTGCTCACCTGGATTGTCACCCTGCCCGTCTCGGCGGTGCTCGGCGGGCTTGTTACTTTTCTCATCGGCCTGTTCGTAAGCTGAGCGTGCCCACCTGTGAACTGAGCGTGCGGCCTGCAGGTGAGTTGACTTCCGTTCCGTGCGGGAAAGGAGCCTTCCATTTTCGACATCTGTGCCAGGAAGGAGGCCCTTCGTCGCCTGCTGCGCTCTCGGCGTGCAGCGATTAACGATGCCGAGCGGCTTGTCGCCGAACGTGCGGTGTGCGACGCGCTGCTTGAGAGTTTGGCAGACCTCAATCTTGAGCAGGGCTACGTTGGCCTGTATGCTGCGATGGGCAGCGAACTGAAGCTGGACCAGCTGGCTGTGGCCTGCGGTGAGCGGGGCTATCGAATCGCCTATCCCGCCGTGCTGTCAGAAACGGAGATGGGATTTTACTCAAGCGAACCCCCCGTTTTTGGCGAGCTGCGTACAACGGTGCTGTTCTCCCATCCCGGCAGGGTCATGGCCCCCGAACAACTCGCATCGCTTGTGCCGGTCTTTCCCGAGCACATCAGGGTTCTCGTCGTACCGGCCATCGCCTATGATAGAGAGGGCTATCGCCTTGGGCAGGGTGGTGGCTATTACGACCGCTATATACGGGAGATTGCCGCACACGCTGTCACCTGGGGAGCGGGCTTTGCGGCACAGATGCTTGATTCTGTGCCAAGAGAGTGCCATGATGCGCGTCTGGAGCGTGTTTTTGTCGCTTAGGGAGAAAAGATGCCCGGACGCGTCGCGTCGCTCGGTCGTCGCGCCGCCCGCATCGCCCGGCACAACCCGCGCCACCCGCCCGCCCGTCCGCCGCGCTGCCCGCCCGCCGCGCCACCCGCCCGCCCGCTGTTGCAAGACCTATCGCCCTCTGAGAGGAAGGCCACCGATGATTGAGCGTTATACCCGTGAGCAGATGGGACGCATTTTCAGTCTGGAGAACAAGTACGCGCTTTGGCAGGAGATAGAGGTTTTGGCCTGTGAGGCGCAGGCCAAACTCGGCCTGACCGGCATCACCGCCGCCGATGCTGCCTGGATACGCGAACATGCCGGCTTCAGCGTTGAGCGGATTGACGAGATTGAGGCGGTCACGAACCACGACGTCATCGCGTTTCTCACGGATATGGCCGAGCATATCGACGCCCAGGTTCCCGATGGCGCACCCAGGCCATCGCGCTGGGTGCACTATGGTATGACATCCTCCGATCTTGGAGATACGGCGCTTTGCTGCCAGATTGTCCAGGCGCTCGATTTGACAGGGGAGGCGCTTGAGGAGCTGATCGGTATCACAAAGCGCCGTGCGCTGGAAACCAAAGACATCCTCTGCGTTGGACGCACCCACGGCATCCATGCCGAGCCGATGACCTTTGGTATGAAGTTCGCGTCCTGGACCTGGGCGCTCAGACGCGCTGCGCAGCGTGTGCGCGAGGCGCGCACGGCGATGGCCGTCGGAGCGATCAGCGGCGCGGTGGGCAGCTACTCAAGTATCGACCCCTTTGTTGAGGAGTATGTCTGCGAGCGCCTGGGCCTTGCCGCCGACCCCCTCTCAACGCAGATTATTGCGCGCGATCGGCACGCGCAGGCAGCGAGCGCGCTGGCGCTCTGCGCGGCAAGTCTCGAACAGATAGCGACCGAGGTACGCGCCCTGCAGAAAAGCGACACCCTGGAGGCGGCCGAACCCTTTGCGAAAGGCCAGAAAGGCTCCTCGGCCATGCCGCACAAACGCAATCCAATCATCAGCGAGCGTATCTGTGGATTGGCGCGCGTCATCAAGGCCAATGTTCAGGTCGCCCTTGACAATGTGGCATTGTGGCACGAGCGCGACATCTCGCACAGCTCCGCCGAGCGCGTCGCCCTTGTCGACAGCTTTATCGCGCTGGACTACCTGCTGGCAAAGATGCGCTGGCTGTTGGACGGTCTGGTCATCTATCCTGAGAACTGTCGGGCGAACCTCGAGCGCACGCGGGGCCTTATCTTCTCGAGCAAGATACTTCTGGCACTCATCGACAGCGGTCTGTCGCGCGAGGAAGCCTACGTAATCGTGCAGCGCAACGCCATGGCGGTCTGGGAGGAGATACAGGGCGCACAAGCCGGGCTGAGCTTTCGGGAGCGGCTGGAAGCCGACCCAGAGGTGCCGCTGAGCGCCGAGCAGCTGGACGCGGTTTTTGACCCCTGGTCTTTTCTCGGGCAGATAGACCTCCTGTTCGAACGCCTGTAGCGTGTCCCAGGACGTCCGGCAGGCCTCCCTGAGAGGGACGGGCAGGGAAGGGACAGGCAGAGACGTTTTGATGTCGAATGTGCTATGCTTTGCTTCCATAAACCCGCACGATTTGTGTATGTATCCGGATAGCAACTGAGGAAGTTCCGTGAATCCTGTCATCATCATTCCGACCTATGTGGGCGGACGTCGCCGGACGCCGAGTTATGACGTTGTCGCCACCTATGACCATGCGACGCCCCTTACACACCAGGGCGAACTGCCCCGTTGCCTGGCATCGCTTCGGGACAACGGCATTGAGGCGCCCGTCATCCTTCTCGTGGCCGCCGAGCCCGGCGTTGAGGATATGGCGGCGCAGAAGATACATGAGATAGCGGACGCCTATCGCGAGCATCTCTCCCTGACGGTCGTCGACGCTGCGCTTCTTGAGAAGTTCTACGACATCGCCAGTAGCCTGGGTTTCGAGCGCCTTTCTGAGGGCGTCTCGCTTACCGGCTATGGAGCGATTCGCAATCTGGGCCTGGCGGTTGCTGCAATCTGCGGCTTTACCGAGGTCATCTTCATCGACGACGACGAAGTGGTCATCGATTCGACCTTTCTCAAAAAGGCGATGTACGGGCTTGGAAAACTGTCCAAGAAAGGTGTCCCGGTACTCGTCAAGTCCGGCTTTTTTATTGACCGCCAGGGCAATTGGAAGTCAAGCCAGCGGCAGGCCTGGTACAACCGGTACTGGGAGCAGGGCAAACTTTTTAACGAGTGGATTGGCAAGGCGATGTCAGGCCCACGGCTTTCGCGATCCAACAGCCTGTACGGCGGCCTGATGGCTATTCATCGCGAGGCATATCGTCGCGTGGCCTTTGACCCCTGGATCTCGCGTGGCGAGGACCTCGATTATCTCCTCAATCTGCGCATGTATGGCGGTGGGGTGTGGTTTGACAACAAATGGTCCATCCAGCATCTGCCACCCCTGGAACGCAATGAGGCGCAACGCTTTCGGCAAGACATCTATCGTTGGATTTATGAACATCGCAAGCTGGAGTATTCCAAGTCGCAGATTGACCTTCTCCAGATTGCCCCGCACTCCCTTGACCCCTATCCAGGCCCTTTCCTCGACCACTCTATTACCAGCCGCGTCTTTCTCACGGCTCTGTTGCGCACCGTCGGTCGTCCAAGCGAGCGAGCCGGCTACGTTAAGGCTGCCCGGGCCGCGCGTCGCGAGGCCAAGGCGTACGCCGAGGTCTTCTGCTCGCGGTATTTTGAGTTCCAGAGCAGCTGGCCGCAGATTCTCGGTATTTTGGAAAACTCCCCGCAGCTTAAAGCCCTGTTTGGGAGCGAGGCAGGGGAGGGTCTGACCTCTGCCGAGCAGCCCGCGCCGACAGAGGATACCTTATCGGTGGAACAGGACGAAGCCCTGGAGACACCCCCGTCCTTCCCCCAGTCTGCGCCTTTGACGGATTATGCCCCGCCTGAACAGGGCGCAAGGCCCGAGGAGTCCGCGCCCTTGAGGCAGGCTGTGCCAGCAGAGGCTTCTGCCTCTCGGGGACACGTTGCTGTCGAGGAGGATTCTGCCCCCTCGGCAGGTCCGTCCGCCGAGCTTCTCGACTTCGAGCTTGACCTCAGGGCTCTGGGCCTTGAGGACTGATTCGGCTCCGCGCCTCTCGTCACGCGTCCTCTCATGTCAGCCGTAACCTTTATCCTCGTCGCGCTTGGCGGCGTGAGCGTTGGTGTGTTATCGGGCGCCTTTGGCATCGGCGGCGGAACGATGATGGTGCCCCTGCTCAATTTAGTGCTTCGTCTGCCGATTCTCCCCTCAACGGCGACCTCGCTTTTCGTAATCGCCCCGACTGCGATTGTCGGCACCGTGCGCCATATCCGTCAGGGAACCCTTGATATTCAAGCTGGCTGTATCATCGGAGTGGCGGGGGCTCTGGCCTCTGCGGCGGGCGCTCTCGGAGCGGAGCGGCTCCCTTCGCTGGTAACGGTGCTTATCACGGCAGCGATTATCCTGTACGGTGCGTATGCGGCATTGCGCCAGGGGTGGCAGGAGCGCAAGGGGCGGCAGGAGCGCAAGGGGCGGCGCCAGGAACAACACCCGGAGCAACAGGAGCGCCAGGAACAACATCCGGAGCAACGCCCTCCCGCAGCCGCGCGACCCTCATCCCCTCCTCTCACCGGGCCTCGGCGTCTGCTTGCCTGTATCGGCATCGGATTGCTCGCGGGCCTGCTTGCCGGCATCGTTGGTGTCGGCGGCGGTTTTGTAATCGTACCCTTTGGCATCGCCTGGCTTGGCCATACGATGAAGCAGATGTCAGGCACCTCGCTCCTTGCCATCGCGCTGATTGCCCTGCCGGGTATCGTCACCCATGCTTTGCTCGGGCACATCGTTTATGGGTATGGCCTGGCTCTGATTATTGGGAGTATGCCCGGAGCCGTTTTGGGAGCCTGGCTCATCACAAAGGTTTCTGAGCGTGCCCTGCGTCTTGCTTTTGGCCTGTTGCTGGTCTGTTCGGGTAGTATGATGATCATCAATCATTTTCTCGTGACCTGAGAACAGGCAGAAAGGCTCTTGATGGGAACCAGGCGTTTTTCGGTTGTGGAAAGTGTGCTGCTGGGGGTCGTGGTGTTGTTGCTTCTGATTATTGCCACGAGCTTCGTAGCCAACGGACAGTGGATGACGATTATCATCTGCGTTGCCGGCATCATTGCTGTCGGCTATATCCTCATTCGTCACAATGTTGACCCGGACCGTCTACGTGCGCGCCAGTCAGAACGCACCCTGCATCTTGCGGCGCAGACGCTGCCCCTGATGAGCCAGGGCCTCAATCACGAGACTGCCGCGCAGGTCTGCGAGCTGCTTTTACCGGTCACCTCGGCAAATGGTGTGATGATTGCCGACAGGGAAGCGGTGCTCGGTTATGTTGGAGCCGATCGGGAACACCACCCTGTCGGTGCGCCGATTGGCACCGGTGCCGCCTACGCCGTGCTGCGGGATGCGAAGATGCGCGTGATTCAGGATACCGATGAGATGTCCTTCAAGGAGGATCTCTCACTCTTTCGTGCCGCAATCCTCGTGCCGTTGGTTCTCAAGGATGAGGAAGTCGTCGGCATTTTGAAGTTCTATTATCGCTCTCCCAAGCGCATCGACGAGACCGAACAGGCGATGGCCTTTGGCCTGGCGGTTCTCCTCTCCTCGCAGATTTCGCTTGCCGAGCTCGACTATCAACGCGAACTGGCCTCACAGATGGAACTCAAGGCGCTGCAGGCCCAGATCAATCCGCACTTCCTCTTCAACACCATCAATACCATTGCCTCACTGATTCGCACCGACCCTCAGCAGGCGCGCATCCTCCTGCGCGAGTTTGCCACCTTCTATCGGCGCACCCTTGAGGGCTCGCTCGACTACATCACCATTGAGCAGGAGCATCTTCAGACCCTGCGCTACCTCGGCTTTGAGATTGCCCGCTTCGGCGCGGACCGTATCACCCTGACCAGCGACATCGAGAAGGGCCTGGAAAGCATCATCGTTCCCGCCTTCATCATCCAGCCCATCGTGGAAAATGCGGTCGGCCACGGCATGCGAGAAGACCGCCCGCTGCACATAGATGTCCTGGTGCGCAGCATTGAGGGCATGCTTGTCATCACGGTTGCCGATGACGGGATTGGCATTCCCAAGGATGTCATGTCACATATGCTGGACGATGAGCGTGAGCATATGGGCATCGCCCTCAAGAACGTGAACGACCGCCTGCGTAGCTTTTTTGGCAGTGAAGCGCGTTTAGCGGTAAAATCTGAGTTAGGCGTTGGGACAACCGTGTTTTTGACGCTCGGACCGACCGAAAGACTGAGAGTGGAGACCAATGATTAAGGCGATTATCGTAGATGACGAAGCCCCAGCCCGTTCCGAATTCCGCTTCCTGCTGGACGAGACCAATCAGGTTGAGGTCGTCGCGGAGGCAACCAACGTTCGCGAGGCGATTGAGAAGCTCAAGGAGACAGATGCCGCGGTCATGTTCCTCGACATCAATATGCCTGGAGCGAGCGGCCTGCAACTCGCTGAGGCGCTGAATCGTCTCAAGTACCCGCCCGCCATCGTGTTTGTCACCGCTTACAGCGAGCACGCGGCAAAGGCCTTCGATGTGAACGCCATAGACTACCTCGTGAAGCCCGTTGAGGCAGACCGACTGCTCCAGGCAATCGCAAAGGTCAAGCACTTTGTCTCATCCTATGCCAAGGGGCAGCAGGCTGAGCGTATCCCTGTGGAGAAGAGCGGCAAGAAGCTCCTCATCTCCACCGACAAGATACACTACATCATGGCCAAGGATGACTATTCCTACCTGCACACCGACACCGACCGCTATCTTTCGACGGTCAGCCTTGCGCAGCTTGAGGCAAAGCTTGAGCCACACGGATTTTTCCGCGTGCATCGGCGCTATCTGGTGAATCTCGCCTGCGTGGAAGAGGTCATGCCGGTCAGTGGCGGTACGCTCACTTTGTCGCTGACAGGGGAGGACGAGACGATTCCCGTGTCGCGCCGTCGTGTTGCCGCGCTGAAAAAAGCCCTGGGGCTGTGACGCGAGGCAGACTACCGCGGCGTCAGGCTTTTGACAAACAGGTCGAGGGCTGTGCCCAGTGAGCAACCGTTTACCTGAGCGGTTGCGACAACACTGGCCGCAAGCAGAACCAACGCGATGGCAACGAGTACCAGCGCCACCTTGAAGATCGAGATCAACGTCAAGCCGAGCCGCACAGCCGTATTCGGGCGTGCGACGGATGGAAACTCATGGTAGACGTGTATCTGTTTGCCGGAGGAGACGGTCACTATCCGGGCATCGCCCCGGGCATCATCCCGGGCATCATCCCGGGTATCATCCTCAATCCGCGTCGAACCCGGTACCCAGGCATCACCCGCAGGCAGGGCATCATCGGGCGCTCTGGCATCAGCACCCGCGTTAGACGTGGCGGGCAACCCGGACTTGCCTGACGCGCTGAACCCGTCGGATGCTTCTGATGTGGCTCCGTTTGCGACGGAGCCATCTTCGGCTGTCGTCGTTGCGGCAACAGGGGCGGTAGCGGCGCGCGCACTCTCTTTAAGCTGATAGCGAAGGTCGTCGTTGATCAGACTCATTTCCAGAAGTTCGGTGATGCGTTCCGCGAGCTCCTGTTCGAGCTGAAACTTCTCATCGAGTACGTGCTCCAGGGTGCTTTCTCTCGACATTGCCTCGACACTGACCATCTGCAGGTCGTCCACGAGCTCGCTCTGGCTTAATTCGTGGGCGGCCAATTGCTCACGAGTTGCTTCCAGCATGGCGTGAAGCAACTCGTTGTCCTGGCGTTGTACCTTCAGGCTCTCAGAGATGTCCTGTAAAAGTTCGTCGCGCTGTTCGATGGTGCGGGTCAGACTGCGAAGGGTCTCATCCTTCTCGCGAAGCAGCTCCGAGAGTTTTGCGGGGTCCTCGGTAGAGGAGGATTCTTCTGCAGGTGGCGAAAGTTGCTCTTCGTGGTCGAGGAACTCGCGGGCGGCTGAAATGTCGTCAGCCCGGGCAAGTTCGTGCCCCAATTCGACGGAACGTTTATCCGTGAATATGAGGACGTTACCCGGGCGATAGTCGACATCAGAACCCTGACTGAACAAAATGTCCTGCTCAGTCACCTCATAAAGGTACAAGCCGTTATGATGCCCTCGTCCAATCATGCGGTTTTGCCCAACTGCCCCGGCTGGCCAAGGCGCGCCTACAGGTCGAGATAGCGATCCAGAGCCTCTCGAATCATGTCCGAGGAGCTTGAGGGGTTGATGCCATGAATCTTGTTGTAGGCCGATTTCTCAAGAAGGGCGACGTACTGGTCGGCATAGATGTAAAAACCTTTGTAGACCGTCGGGCGCTCCTTGCCTCCGGGATTCTCAAGTGCTTTGGTCAAAGCTGACTTCCTGACTTCCTTGGTAACTTTGCGAGCCATTGCTACTCCTTTCTAAAAAAAGTTTAAATTTCTATTGACAACGCCATACTGCCTTATGCTAGCATATCCCTTTACCAGAAGGAAGCTGAAATAGGCAGCTTTTGAGAGGATTCTCGGGGAGGGGTAGACGATGGAAGGCAAACGGGGCATATTGAGCAGGAAAGGCGGCAGATGGCGGGCTGTGGGCCGCGCTGTCCTGCTTCTGTCTGTCCTGGCTCTGCTTTTTGGCGCCCACGGCGCCCTTCTCGCGCTGGGTGCAGAAACAGGAGATGAGGGCGCAGGGGCAGCCGATGAGGCCGCAGGGGCAGGGGCAGCTGAGGCGGCCGCAGGCGCAGGGGCAGGGGCAGCCGATGCCGAGACAGTCGCAGGGGCAGCCGATGAGGGCGCAGGCAGCGAGGCAACAGCGCCCGCCTCCCCGTCTTCTCAGATTCAGCGCGAATATGTCTATGACGCCCGCCAGGGCGCACCTGAGATACCCCTGGAACTTGAGGAGGAAGGCCGTATCTGGCGCCTGGTCAGGATAAGCGAGCCCAGGGCGGCAGAGGGCTTTGTCCATGAGAGGCACTACCGCGCAACACGCATGCTTCCCATCGCGCCAGAGGTCTATGAGCGGGGACGCGAGGCGATTCTTGCCTGCTTTGATGCGGAGGCATACGTCGATGATGAGGACTATGCAGGTGCTCTGCCGCTTGTCTCTTTGGACTGCCAGGCCATCTATCGGCTTGTTGAGCGCCAGATAGAGCGAAGCGCACACTACCCCGGCCTTGCAAGCGAAGACATCCGCCAACTGCCGCAATACGCCACCTTTGAGACAAGCGATGCGGCCTCGCCCGGCGCACGGGTTACCCAAAGCCTTGAGCGCACCGGAGTCCTTTGGCAAACGACCGGACATGACGCGGATGGCAGGCCACATGAGTTTGCAGCGACGGTCATTTTTCGCGGCATCGAGAGTGAGCTTGCCCTTGACTACTGGCAGGCCACCGTCACCTATGAGGGAGCTGTCTTTGCCAAAGCGCAGATGGTAGGCATCATCGCCACCTATGAGCCTGCACCCGTGCTGTCTGCCACCCAGCTTCCAGCTACGCTGCCGGTGACCATCGCGCCTGTCCAGGTGCCCCTGGCAATGCCGTCTGCACCTTTTTCCTGGGCGCGGGCAGCAATGCTCGTCATAAGCCTGCTTGTCCTTGTCCTTTTAGGTGTCCTGTATGTCCTGTTTTACTACAACGCGCGCCTGGTGCGCATCGATGGCGCCGGTCACAGCCGCGTTATCGTGCGCAGGCACCTGAGGTGCATAGGCGGTGTTGTCACCTTCGTGTTGCCCGCAGACATCAGCCCTTTGAGCAAAACGGAGAAAAGCCGCCTGGTGCTTTCAGGCGCCCTTGTCCGCAGGGAAGGGGAGCTTGTCTTTGAGTGGGGCGGACAAAAGATATTAAAGGCAGCCCTGCAGGAGCGCTATGAGCTTGATGAGGTGCTTCTCTCTGTCCTCAGCGAAGGGATTGGCGCCGATGTTACGGAGACAGGCGAAGGGCTGCCTTTACAAGGCACCTTTGTCATCAGCAAAAGGGGCACGGCACAAGAAAAGGCAGAGTCTGGCAAAGGGAGCCCGAGACCTTTTGTTCGCCTGATACGGCGGCTGACAGCACTGTTTTACCGCGAGTCTTCAGAGGGCGGCCGTAGCCTGTCAAAACGGCAGACCGGCTCAGGGAGTGGCACGGGCGAGAAACGGAGCGTGTCGCCATGAAAAGGCACACACAAAGACCCAAAGGCACAACATACGGCTCCCGCGATATGTACTCCCGTCGCACCTTTGTCAAAGGAGCCCTTGTGGCAGGCGTGGCCTTTGTCGGCTGTACCTGCTTTGCCTGCCGCTCAAAGTCACCTGAGTTCTCTGAGACGTCCGGTGTATCTGCTACC
>JAISLY010000036.1 GCA_031277035.1 Coriobacteriales bacterium
TGAGCCCCCCCCCCCCCCGTCTTATGTGGGAGGACGTGCCTTGATGAGCCAGATAGCAGGGGCTTCCTGTCGCTTTCTGACACTGCTTTGTTGTTTTGTGAGGTGTTCATGCGCCCGCGTCCTTCTTGTCACTTTGTGCTGTGATTGGTCTGTTTTATATACGCATACAGTGTAGCACGTTTTGACAGGGGCAGGTTGGTAAGCAAAACCACAGAGACCGACCCTCCAGCTTCCTGCTTCCAGCTTCGCAAAACGCATCCAATTTCTGCGTTTTCCTGCACAAAATTGCGTTTGTGCGAAGTTTTAGACCCCGAAATGGGGCCCTTCTCCCCACTTTGCCTGCAAAATGCCTGATGGGCAAAGAACAGGGCCGCCCGATTCTTCGCACAAACGCAATTTTGTGCAGGAAAACGCGCAAATCGCTCAACAGAAGTTGACAAAAGGGACGGTTCCAAATTGTCAACTTTTTGCCCAGGGTTGCGAACTCGAAACGTTGTTCGGAAAAGTTGACAATTTGGAACCGTCCCTTTTGTCAACTTTATGACAGGTCCAGGCGGTCAATCATGCAGAGCCCAACATGAGCGGGAGCACCGTAGCGGCCGTGATAGTCTGAGCCACCGGTCACGATGAGCGCGTGATCCCGCGCCAGCTGTTCGACGACGCGCAGGTCGCGTTCGTTGTGGTCTGGATGGTATTTTTCGATGCCGTCGAGCCCCGCGTCAACAAGCGCAGGCACGAATGCGAAGTTGTCCAAACGCCCGGGGTGCGCAAGCACCGCGATACCGCCATCCTCCTTGATGGCCTGCACCGCGTCGCGGGCATCCACATACTCTATATCGCGCTCACATATGTTGCCATCCCGGAAGAACAGGCGATTGAGCCGCTGATAGGCACTGCTCGCATACGGAGCGTCGGTAAGCTGCTCCATGATATGCTGCCGATAGAGTGCGGTCGCATCCTGCGCCGCCTGATATATCGCGGCGCGGTCAAACGCGACACCGTGCTTCTCCAGCTGTTCCATCTGCCAAAGCGTATTTTCGTGACGCCGCCTGAGAACAGGCTCGCACAGCGCCGCTATCGTAGGCGCATCCTCAGAAAAGAGCCCCAGTCCAAGAATATGCACTTTGCGATTCCGCTCAAAATCGAAGGCGCTTATCTCCACGCCACCTATGACCCGTATCCCATGCCGACCATCAAGCGCAAGCGCTGTGGACAGTCCACGGGTCGTATCGTGGTTTGTGAAGGCAAGATGCGTCAGACCCCACTCGCACGCCTGGTCGAGCACCTGCTCAAAGGTCTCGGAGCCGTCGGATACGGTGGTGTGGATGTGGAGGTCGGCCCGTACGGGAACGGGTGCAGCGGCGGCGCTTCGGCCCGCCGCGGCGCTTCGGCCCGCCGCGGCGCTTCGTCCGGGCGCGGCGCTTCGGCCCGCCGCGGCGCTTCGTCCGGGCGCGGCGCTTCGTCCGGGCGCGGCGCTTCGTCCCAGTGTGCCAACTCCGGGCGCAACGCTTCGGCCCGCCACAGCGCTCTGCCCAGGCGCAACGCTTCGGCCTGCCACAGCGCTCTGCCCAGGCGCAGCGCCGTCCCGTACAGCTGCCATCTTAGCCATCAATAAAACCTTCCTGCATGTTGAACTCCCGATCACAAAGCCCCTCCATGAACTCCAGGTCGTGAAAGATGCCAAGCATCGTGCAGCCGCCCTGCTTCAAGCGCTCGATAAGCTCGCGCACCTTGCGTTTGGAAGCGTTATCAAGCGAGGCTGTCGGCTCGTCGAGCAGGAGCAACCGGGGCTTTTTAATCATCGCGGCGGCAATGTTCAGACGCAGCTTCTCCCCGCCGGAAAAGGTCAGCGGGTACAGCTCCCACAGGCTCTCTGGCAGCTCAAAGTGCCTGAGCAGCCGTTCCGTTTCCTGCTCGGCATAGGCCCGGTCTCCCTCGCTCACAGCCTCCAGCGCACTTTGCACAACGGTGTCGTAGGCAGTGGTGCGGGGCAATACGTTGAGAAATTGCGAGATGTAGCCAATCTCAAAGCGTCGCAGGTACAGTATCTCGCGCTCGCTGGCCTTCATGAGGTCCAGCAGGCCGAGAGCCGCCGAACGGTAGAGGATGCTCCCATCCTGCGGCAGATTCGTGCGGTAGATGCTGCGCAGGATGGTCGATTTGCCGCTCCCACTGCGCCCGGTGATACCGACGAACTCACCTGCCTGTACCGTGAGGCTGATAGACGAGCAGCCGCGAATGCTCCGACCGGCTTCATGGAGATAAAAGGACTTGGAAAGCCCCTCTATACGCAGCATGAAGCCCTCTTCTCTGCGCGACATACGACCTTCTTCTACGCGCGACATGCGGCCCGCCTGCCCGCGTCGACTCCCCTGCCCGCGTCGACTCCCCTGCCCGCGTCGGCCCGCCTGCCCGCGTCGACTCCCCTGTTTTCGTCGGCTCCCCTGCTGTCCCGCTCATCATAGTGAGGGTAGCGTGTGTGAAACACCGATCGACCCTCCACAAAGACCTCCTCAACCACAGGAATGAGCTCGCCGCCCATATCGCTTTTACGCTCGCGTATGAGTAATATATCAGCACGTTTGCCCGCAGCCAGTTCGCCAAATTCGCGGTCGATGCCAACGGCACGCGCAGGATTGAGGCTTACGAGCGCAAAAGCATGCGGCAGCTCAAGACCGCAGCCGTAATGCAGTTCAAAGACCGCGCGCAGCAACGCGGCGGGGCAATAATCGCTGCACAGGATGTCACAGGCGCCCGCGGTGATGGCTTCGCGTGCGGAGAGGTTGCCCGCATGTGAGTGACCGAGAAGCACGTTCGGAGCGCCGCCGAGCGTATACATGCCGCGCGCGCGCGCGGTCTGCGCGACGGCCATCGAAATGGGAAATTCCGAGATGCCCGCGCCAATCTCTCGCATGAACGCGAGTTTCTCAACGCTGTCATCGTCGTGCGAGGCGATGGAAATCCCCCGTTCACGCGCCACGCCTGCCAGATGCCGCACCTCCTCAAGAGTGAGTTTGGCAGCAGTCTGCTGCTTGTCCACAAGCTCCTGCACCTGCTCATCGCTCAACTCGCCCTTGTAACTCTTAATCGTTTTGGCAAAAACCTCAAGGTCGCGATACTGCCCCTGCCCCGGTGTATGGTCCATGAACGAGACCAGGTCGACCTTATCCGCCAAAAGGCACTCCTCCACCTCGCGGAAGCGATCGACGGCGTCAAGCTCAAGACGGACATGCAGGCGATGCCGGATGAGGTGGTCGGTCGTCTCATGCGCACGCATACGATTGATGAGCTCGATGAGCCGCTCGACGTTCTCAAAGGCGCGGATGGGCTTGTGGTCAAAGATGAGCTGGCGATAGATCGAAAGCGAATGGTACATGGTGGTCACGCCGTAGGAGACGAGCAGCCGGTCAGCCTCATACAGGGCGGCGCGCAGGTCCAGGACAACGCTCGGCCGCGGCGAGGCGAGGGTCTCGATGTAGTCGGAGTGGATGTCGATAAAGCCGGGCGCCACGTAGCGACCGGTCGCGTCGATTACCCGCAGACTCGCAGAGGGGGTGCGCGGACGCCCCGGCTCGATGGCAAGGATGCGCCCGCCGGAGATAAGCACGTCGTGAGCGGGCGCGAGGCGATCGGCAAGCACCACGGTACCGCCGCTTATGATGGTGGTCGGCAGGCCAGGGAGGTCGGATACCCGGCCGGCCGGCCGGCCACAGGCCTGGTCGGCTGCCTTGTCGGATACCAGGCCAGCCGCTCTGCCACAGGCCTGGTCGGCTGCCCTGTCGGATACCCGGTCGGCTGCCCTGCCACGAGCCCGGTCGGGCCCTGCGGCAAAAGGGACTGGGGGCCTCTGTTCCGTGAGTGTTCCCGTGAGTGTTCCTGTGAGTGTTCCCGTGAGTGTTTCTGTGTCTGTTCGCATAACTTCCCTTCAAATCTCTTCATGTTTACAGAAGCGAATGAACCAACTGCTGGGTGTACCGATGCTGCGGGTCTTCGAGTATCTGGTCAGTCAGGCCCCGTTCGATGATGCGGCCATCGAGCATGACCGCGCTTCGCTGCGCCAGCATGCGGATAACCCCAAGGTCGTGGCTCACGACCAGCATGCTCACGTCGAGGTCACGACGCAAGGCGAGGACAAGATCGAGAACGGTCGCCTGCACCGAAAGGTCAAGCCCGGTAGTCACTTCGTCGAGCAACAGGATGGGTGGATTGTTCGAGAGCGCCTTGGCAATCTGGACACGCTGCTGCATCCCTCCCGAAAAAACGCGCGGTGGATCGGTTGCGCGAGAAAGCGGGATGTTAACCTTCTCCAGAAGCGAGAGGCCCCGTGCGCGCATCTGCTCGACATTGCGGCAGCCCGCAGCAATCATCTGCTCGGCAATGTTTGAAAGCGAACTGAAATCCATACGGAGGCCAAGCCAGGGATTCTGATAGACCATTCCAAAAAACGCGTTGCGGATGGCACGCTTCTGTTGCGGCGAACACGCAAGGATATTGGAAGCGCCCTCGTCAACCAGCGCGGTGCGCACCGCCCCACTGCTGGCCTGCTGGTCAAAGGAAACACAGCGCATGAGCGTGGATTTACCGCTGCCGCTCTCCCCCACAATGCCGACGATTTCGCCGGGATAGACCTCAAGCGAGACGTCGCGCAGGGCGTGCACGGTACCGCAACGCGGACAGACGTTGCGCTCAAGCTCGTGTTCAGGTTTGGCGCAAAAGGGGCAGCCCGTGCCAAAGGAACAGGAAAGGGATTCGATGGAGAGGATTGGGCGCTCAGTCTGCAGGGCTCCTGTGTCTGTGACAGGCGCTGTCGTTTTGCTCGCGCTCACGGCTGCGCCTCCCTCTGCGGGTTTTGAGCGTCTGGTCGCGCCTGGGTCGTCCTTTGTGCGCTCACGTCTGCGCCTCCCGCCGCGTCTGCGCCTCCCGCCGCGTTTGGCAGTAACTGGTGTCGTTGCACTGGTGGAAGACCTCCCCGGTGTCGGGGTCGGTCAGTTCGTCAAAATACACGCCCTGAGCCCCACAGACGCGACAGCGGATGCCCTCAAACGTCTCGGGCGCAAAGGGGTAGTCCTCAAAATCGAGCGAGACCACCGAAGTCCAGGGCGGCACAGCGTATATCTTCTTCTCACGTCCCGCGCCAAGTAAGGTGAGATGCGCGGCATTGTTGAGCTTGTGGTTGTCAAAGCGCGGAATGGGCGAGGGCGCCATCACGTAGCGACCGTTTACGAGGACGGGATGATCCGCGCCCGTCGTCATGTTGCCATAGCGTACCACCTGCTCAAAGAGGCCAAGCCAGGCGCCCGTATAGTCCGCCTCGGCGTGAAGGCGGCGCGTTTCGGATTCGCGCGGTTCGATGTCGCGCAAAGGCTCGGGCGTAGGCACCTGCAAGACAAGCACCTGCTCGGCGGTCAGGGGTACTTCGGGGATGCGATGGCGCGACTGGATAAGGCTTGCCCTGGCCGTCTCGTCCGTAATCTCAACGCCGGTCGTCGCGACGATGAGCTTTTTGATATTGACCGCATTCACGCTCCCGTCATGCCCCTGATCGATGACCTTGAGCACCTCGTCAGGCCCAATGATGGCCAGCGTTATCTGAAGACCTCCCGTCCCCCAACCGCGGCCAATCGGCATCTCGCGCGAGGCAAACGGCACCTGATAGCCGGGAATAGCAATGCCTTTGAGAATGGCGCGACGAATCTCACGTTTGGAGCCCTCGTCAAAAAACGCGAAGTTATACAGCTGTCGCATGGCTGGCCTCCTGGCTTCCGTCTGTCCTTTCCTCCCGGGCGAAAGCGGCCCCGGGGACGTCTGCATCATGCCTGGTTCGCCGCACGCTGTTCAGCTTTGACTGGAAGGTCACGTAATGGGGCAGCTTCAGATGGGAGATAAAGCCCGTCGCCTCGATGCTGTCGACGTGGTACAGCACAAATTCCTCATCCTGAGTGGGAAAGGTCTCGTCGCCAAGCGTCAGGCAGTGGTCGAGTATGCTCATCGCGATGGCCTTGCTCTCCGCGCGTCCGTAGACAAGCCCGTAGCCGATGGCGAAGCTCAGTTCGTGCGTGTCGTCTGCAGACGCCGCTTCCTGCTCTTCGCGTTCGACGCTGAACAGGCTCTCGACCTCCGTGACCGCAAGCGCACCCACGTAATAGGCATCCTCCTCATCTCCGGCCTCAAAGGGGTGGTCGACCAGCACGTCAAGTGTGCCGTAGCGCAACTCGCCCACCGTGGGATGCGCGGGGCCAAAGCCGCGAAGCGCGGCGTAGCCAAGCGCCATGACCGCCTGTGTCATGCCGCGTGCGAGTATCTGAAGACGGACATCGCGACCCGCAGGAAAGCTCAGCGGCTCCATGGTGATGTCCCGGGGCGGCGTGTCGTCGGGCGGCGGAGGCGTGAGGAGGCCCTGTGCCCTGAGGGAGGCGGCGACTTTTGGAAGATTGGGAAAGCCCTGGGGCGCTTCCGCGGCGGGGGCGGACACGGCGGGGGCGGGGGCGGGGGCAGGCACGGCGGGAACGGGAGCAGGCGCCGCAGGACTGGCAGAATCGGAAGCCTGCTCTTCTCCGTCAAGGCGAAAATCAAGCAGGCGGTGACTGTAGTCGCGTGTCACGCCCAGTATCTGTCCGCCGAGAATATCCTTAAAGGCCGCCGAGATTCGGCGTTTAACCCTCATGTTCCCCGTTTCGATAATCCGCGAGGTATAGGGCCGCTCCAGAGTCGAGCGAAAGGCCCGCAACAGGAAAACCGCCTCTTCCACCGAACCTCCCCCCTGCCTGAGGGCAAGCGCCGCAAGCGAAGGTTCGTACAGCGAACTTTCTCCCATCACCTGGTCGATAAGCTCGGGCAGGGCGGCGGCTATCCGCGCGCTGGCCACATTGGCGGCGGGGTCAGAGAGGCCCTCGGAAAGGAGCTCAAGGCTTGCCGCTATCGCTTCCTCGCCGCCGCTGACCGCTACATAGGCCACTTCAGACCTCCTCAATACGCGCCGTGCGCGGCAAACCGACAAGCTGCCCGCCTTCGTCGATCAACAGAAGATCGATACCGCAGGGAAACTCGTCGCCACGCGCCGCGCGAGCGGTGCACCAGAAGGCGCTGCTGGCCCTGAAGAAATGGTGCGTCTGGACGCCGGGGCCCGTGACGACAAAGCGATGAGACGGGGGCCTGGCTGCCGATTTTCTACGTGAGACGCTGCCGGCATCACCGGTTTTGGTGTCCTGTGCGAGAGAGGCACACTCAATCAGCACACTCGCTCCCCGTTCGGGCGACCGTGGCGTCCCACCGCTGAGCGCGGTCATGAGCGCAGTAGCCGTGTCCTCAGGCGCATCTTTGGCAAGAAGCAGAAACTGCGCCTCGTGCGCGGCGATGCGCCGTGCGTAGGTAAGCGTCGTTATCATTGAGGCAAGCGCATCGGCACCTGCCAGGCCGTCCGCGCCGTTTCCGTTCGTCCCCGCGACGCAAAAGCCGCAGCTGCTGTCGAACAGCATATGGACGAGCGTTTCCAGGCAGGGGTTTGCCAACAGAGGGCGGGGCGTCGGCGGTATCGTGCCCACCAGCCCCGGACGAGCCATGGCATTCATGCTGACGCGAAAAGCGCGTTGGGTCAGGTACAGTGCTTCGGCATGCAGGTCGGGGGTAAAGTCGCGGCCTGTCTGCGCCGCGCCCTGCACAGCAGCCTGTCTGCTGTCTGTTCCGCCGTGCGTCATCGGCTCATCGCCCCTCCCCCTGCGCGATCCTCTTCGGTCAACATGTCGGCAAAGCTGACTCGCGTCGCCTCAAGTCGGTCTCGCGCCGCACGCTCGTGGACAGAAAGCCGTTCTTCCTCCTGTTCAAGCGCAGCGCACCAGCCCGGCATCTGAGCGGCGATTGCCGGCACCGTCCGTGCACCAAAGGCCGCGTCGATAACCGCCAGTTCGTAGGCCCTCTCAGCCTTACGCCCGAGGATAAGCCCGATGCCAATGCTCTGACCAAGCCTGACCTTACACTCGGTGAGCAGTGCTTCGCCGAGATAGAACAGGCTGTTTTGGGCACTTTCTCGCACCTTGTTCATCAGGAGAATTTCGCGCGGCCCATCAAGACGCTCGATGGGAGCCAGCGCCTCAATCTGCGCGCACAGCTCACGCGCAAGCCCTGCGTCCCCCTCAATGAGGACGCGGGTGCGACGCCTGCGCGACAGCGACTGGCCTGCGTGCGAATGCGTGCTCTGGTCTGCGTGCGAATGCGTGCTCTGGTCTGCGAGAGACAGCGGCTCGTCTGCGTGCGAATGCGTGCTCTCGCCGACGCGAGAAGGCGCTCGCTCGTCTGCGGAGACGGAGGCATGGGCACCTTCAGGCTGCCCTGCAAGGCGGGTCTCGGGTACCGACATCACGCGATGTACCTCTTTCTCAGCCGGGTTGCCACGATTTCCAGCACAGCCGCGACCGCCAGGCAGCAGTAGACGATAGCTCCCACCTCGTGAATGTTGTGATAAAAGCTGCCCGCAAGATACAGCTCGTAACCAATGCCGCCTGCACCAGCGACCGCACCTACGGCGACCGCGTTCACAAAGTTAATCTCAAAGCGAATAAAGGTCCAGCTCAGAAGTTCGCTCATCTTTGTCGGCACAACCGCTGAGAAGACGACCTGCCACCAGGATGCGCCGCTTGCTCGCAGCGCCTCGATAACGCCCGCATCAAGCTCCTCAAAGCTCTCAGAATATGCTTTCACGAGATAGGCGACGCCGTGAAAGAGCAGGCCGCAGACCGCCGCCTCGGGGCCAAGTCCGACGGCGACCGTAAACACAAGAACCCACAGGATGGTAGGCACTGCGCGAAAAAAGGACATGACGGCCTTGATGACATTGCTGAGGACACGATTGCTCAGATTCGCGGCGGCGAGAAGGCCCAAAACGAAGGCGATAATCGCACTGATGAAGGTGGTGAGCACCGCGAGCGCGAGCGCGACGATAAGCGCCTTGATGATCTCGCCCCAGGAGAAGTGCTTGTCGATGGAGGGCTGTGTCATCATCGTCCAGAAATCACCCGCGGCCTTTGCCAGGGCATCGAAAAACGAGACCCTGCCGTAGTCGATGCTCAACATCGTGTAGACCGTGAGCAGGGTCAATATCACCAACACGAGCGCGATGACGACATTGGCACGAGAGAAAACGCGCACGCGGATGAGCCCGTTTCTCGTAAAGCGGATGCTCGCCTCTGCCGAAGCGTCCCTGCCTGCCGGCGTCCTCACAGGATCGCCCGCCTGATGAAGTTTGAGGTGAGTTCCAGCGAGATAACCACGATGACGATTGCGATGACTACCAGGCCGGCCGCAGCGTAGTTAAAACTCTTATAGTACAAATCGAAGACAAAGCCGATGCCCGTGCCTGTCAGAATGCCAATCAGGGTGGCGTCGCGAACGTTGGTCTCAATCATGTAGAGTATCCAGCTCAACACGACGGTTGAGCAAAGCGGTATGACCGCCTGAGCGATAATCTGCCCGTAGCTGGCCCCCGTGGCTCGCAGGGCCTCGACCGCACCGCCTGAGACCTCGTCGATGCTCTCGAGAAAACAGCGCATCAAATAGCCGAAACTCGTAAGGAACAGGGCCAGAAAGCCCGTGAACTCGCTTTGTTTGAAGGAAAAGAGCAGGATGAGGGCCCAGGCAACGGTCGGGATATTCCGAAAGAGCGAGGCGATGGCGCGAACAATCAGCTGAGCGGGGCCACCCACGCCCACCGAGCGCGAGCCGAGAACCGCAAAAACGAGTGCAAGCAGGGCAGAAAGGCAGCTTGCGGCGATGGAGACGAGCACGGTGGCGGCCAGCTGATTGAGTATCGTCGGCAATTTTGCAAGCGATTCGACAGAAGGGATAAAGTTCACGAACATCCACGCGAGGCCCGCCGGCACGTCGATGAGGGTCTTGACGAGATCGAAGTCGAGGTAGTTTCCAGTCAGGAGATTGAGGAGCACAAGCCCTACAGCGACACCTATGATGACAAAGGTGCGGCGATGGAAAAATGCCGCGAGCCGCGCAGTGCCACTGGGGTTGAGGCCGCCGCCGACGGCAACAGCGGCAGCGGCGGGAGCAGCTGAGGCAACAGCGGCAGCGGAGGCGGCGGGGGCAGCTGAGGCAACAGCGGCAGCGGGGGCAGCAGCCTTGCCGTCGGCGGCGGCGGCTGAGGCGGCCTTGCGTTCCTTTCTGCTCATGCCACCTGTGACAGAGAAGGCGTCTGCTCCGCGTCCTTCTCCTCTTCGACCTTCATCCCGTACAACTCCTCAATGAATGCCGCACTTAAACTCTCAGGCGTACCGTCGTAGACAAGCTCGCCGCCGCGCAGAGCCAGGATGCGGTCCGAATACTCCAGGGCATACTCAACCTGATGCAGATTGACGAGGCAGGCGATGCCCAGCGTATCGGCGATGGCGCGCAGGTATCCCATGATGATGCGGGAGGATTTTGGGTCGAGGCTGGCAACCGGCTCATCGCACAGCATCAGCAGAGGATCCTGCACAAGGGCCCGGGCGATACCAACACGCTGCATCTGACCGCCCGAAAGTTGATCGCAGCGCACGTAGGCGAACTCGATGATGCCCAGCTGAGAAAGGACGTCAAGCGCCTTACGCTTCTCGTCTTCCGTGTAGCGCCCAATCATCCCCGCAAAAGTCGATTTATAGCCAAGGCGACCGTGCAGCACGTTCTCGATGGTTGTCAGGCGATGGACAAGATTGTAGTGCTGGAAAATCATACTGATGCGGCGACGCAGGGCGCGCAGATCGCGACGGCCCGCGCGCATCACATCCTGCCCGTCAAAATTGACGCTGCCACTGCTTGCCTCAACCATGCGGTTGAGGCAACGCAGCAGGGTCGATTTGCCCGCGCCCGAGGGCCCGATGACACTGACAAGCTCCCCGCGCCGCAAGGTAAAACTCACGTCATGCAGGGCGGGGCGCTCGCGGGTGTAGTTTTTTGTCAGACTCTCGACGACAAGGAGAGGCTCTGTCTGCATTCCCTGGGCGGGAAACACTTCCACACGAGCAGGGCCCACGGGAAGGGCATCAGGGTCACAGGGCTCTACGCGAAGGGGCTCAATGGTGCTCATAGCGCGCGGCCGCCCTTAACCCATCTTACGAATAGGCTCATACCAGGCATCGTCCACCGGCAAAAGGCAGGTCTCTGGGGTGTCCCTGACAAACAGCGCGTGAGCGCTCTCGTCGCTCGGATCGCTGAAGATGCGCTCGTCGCCAGCAATCGCCTCAGAACAGAAGTACGCAACGATGGCATCGCGGCTTGCCTGGTCGACAACGTCCTCGTTGAAGCAGAAGGGCGCGTTGAGAACCGGGGTGCTTGCGATGATGGTGAACTGTTTGCCGTGCACGTCGGTAAAGGGCTCGTCGGCATCGTCGCGCACCGCATAGACCGCACCGGGCATGTTCTTCTCACCGGAGATGAGCGTGAGGTACATATCGACATCAATGTCGTCAAAGGCAGCGGCGTCCGCGTCGCCATTCAGCAGATTGACGACCGAGCCCTGATGTGAGCCGCCGAGCAGAACCGAGCTGAAGAAGCTGCCGTTTTCCAGCAGAAGCTCGTTGCTCTCAAGGCCAAACTCAGCAACAATCTTTGCGGACGGCACCTTAAAGCCCGAAGTCGAAGTGGCCGAAACGAAGCTGAAGGATTTGCCTTCCAGCGGTGTAAGCGTGTAGCTCGAGCCCTGCTTATAGGCCTCCGCGTCCTCGGTCCGCACGCAAATGCGACTATAATAGCATGCTTCGTCAAGCGTGCCGTTCTCGTCACTGTTTGTAAAGCAGGCCTGCACGCTGGGGTTTTTGCGATTTGCCTGCACATAGCCTTCAGCGCCGAGCAGGGCCATGCCTGCACTGCCCGATGCGAGGGCTTCGATGGCGACATTGTAGTCCGTCGTGGTCATGATCTCTGCATCGCGCCCGCTTGCAGCCTTGATGCCCTCGCTGACCGCCTCACGGGAGGCAGACATGTCCGCCGAGGAGGCATCCGGCAGAAAGACAAAGGTGATGGGAGAGGTATCGGCGGCGGCGGTATCTGTCGCGGCAGGAGCGGCGCCATCGTCCGCACCGGGGTCCGCGTTGGCTGAGCCGCCGGTGTCCGAGCAGGCGGCAAGCAGGCCGCCAAGTCCCGCAAGGCCTACAAAGCCCGCGATGGCAAGTCCGGCGGAACCTGCAAGGAACTGGCGGCGGCCGATGGCGCCGCTGTGCGTACTGTTGTCTGTACGAGCTGAGGCGTTGCTCGCGTGCGTGTCAGGCAGCTCGAGGCTGGCGGGATTGGCGGTCGGGTTGGTGGCGGTGGGATTGGGAGTGGTGGCGGGGTTGGTGGCGTGCGAACTGGTGGTGCTTTGACGTGTGCTGCGTTCCAAGGAAATCTCCTCCTGTTTGACGGTCAATGGGGGGCGACAGCATGGGGCGTGCCGCATACCCGAACAGTCTGGCAGGTGAAAATCAAGGAAAAATCGGTTTCCTGCAAAATCTGCGAAAAACAGAGAGGGCTTTTGTCAGGTTCCGGTAAAGAATGAGGCCCTTTATCAAATTCTGGCACGACCGGGCGCCGAAGACGGGCGCTATTGCGTACCGCGCTGGGAGATGATAAGCCCCGCGATGATGGCGATGATGCCCACAATGCCTGCTGCGGCAATCGACTCCCCAAGCAGGAAGAACGCGGCGACGCTGCCGATTGCCGGCGGGAAGTAGAGGTAGATGCTCGTCTTGCCCTCACCGATGAGGCGCGTGGAGAGGCTGTAGAGGATGTAGGCGGCCGAGGACGCAAGCAGGCCGAGAACCAGCAGGGAGACGAGCACGTCAGGTGCGAGGAAGTTCACATCGCTGACATCAAAGCCGTAGAACAGCACGAAGGGAGCAAGTGTCACAAGGCCCCAGAAGAAGATGCGACGGATGCTCAGTATCGTATCGGCGCCGTCGCCCTCGTCGGTACGCCGCACAATGACGCAATAGTTCGCCCACAACACGTTACCCGCAAGTGCCAGGAGGGTGCCAAACAGGGTAACCTGAAGACCGACGCCGCCCGCTGTCACCACGAGAACGGTGCCTGCGGTCGCGAGCATAAAACCGACGAAGAACTGCCATGTGGGGCGTCTGCGATACACAATCCACATCGCAACGGAGACAAACAGGGGCCCGAGCGCACAGATGATGGTCACGAAGGATGCCGAGGTAAACAGCAGCGAACTGTACTCCAGCAGATAATAAAACGACACGCCGCAGGCCCCACAGACGACAAAGGGCCACTCGCTGCGCCATCCGTTCCACTTTGGCAGACGTGGCCGAATAAGCCAAAGCGCCACGTAGGCAATCGCAAAGCGCAGAAACAGCGTCTCAAAGGTACTCAGGCCCGCATTCATCGCCATCTTGGTTGAAACGAAGGTAAATCCCCATATGATTGCGGTACCCAGGCCACAGAGATGACCGACGAGGTGCGCATGACGGGGAGTCATTCGGGCCAATCGGGCGCGGGCGAAGATGCGGGGGTGGGCGCGGCGGGCGGAGCGGGCGGAGCAGGCGGAGCGGGATTAGGCGCGGGCTCGGGCGCGGGCGGAGCAGGATTAGGCGCGGGCGCGGGCTCGGGCGAGGATGCGGCGGGCGGCGCGGCGGGCGCGGGCTCGGGCGCGTGGTGCTCGTTCATCGCCTGGAGGATGCCATCTTTGAGGGCGGCGCGGGCGAGCTCAGCCGCCCGGGCGCAGGTCAGCGCAAACTCCTCCAACTCGCTGCCCTTCATGCGGGCCAGAACAAAGTCGGCAGCGTCCATGCGCCCGGGCGGACGCCCGATGCCCACGCGCAGGCGCGCGTAGTCGGAGCCAAGCGCCTGGTGCAGCGAGCGCAGGCCCTTGTGCCCGCCCGCGCCGCCGCCCAACTTCAGGCGCAGGGTGCCGGGAGAAAGGTCGAGTTCGTCGTGGATGACCAGCATGTCAACAGCGCTCAGGCCAAGGCGGGCAAGAGCCCCCTTCACCGGACCACCGCTGAGGTTCATGAAGGACTGAGGCTTGAGGAGCACGACCTTCTCACCCTCACAGGAAGCCACTCCCATAAGGGCATCGCCCGCAAGTTTCCAGTAGTTCACCTTCAGTTCGTCCGCCAGCAGGTCAACAACGCGAAAGCCCGCGTTGTGGCGGGTATCGACGTAGGCAGGCCCGGGGTTTCCGAGCCCGACAATCATATGAGGACCTTTGAGGGGCACCGCCGCGCCGTCGTTTCCTAAAGCTGAAAGTCGGGGTCGAACAGCTCGGAGACCGAGGCTTCCAAAAAGACATTGCTCACAGCCTTTGCCAGAAGCGGCGCCACGGTTATCACCTTGATTTTGCCGGTCTGCTGCTCCTGGGGAACCGGCACCGTATCGCAGACGATGACCTCCTCGGCTTCCACATTGGCGATGCGTTCGTAGGCCGGCCCGGAGAACAGCCCGTGCGTCGCGCAGATGAAGATTGCCGTTGCGCCCTGAGCACGCAGGGCCTTGACCGCCGCGTCGATGGAGCCGGCGGTGTCGATCATGTCGTCGTTGATGATACAGGCCTTGCCCTCGACGTTGCCGATGACATTGGTGACCTCGGCGACATTGTGGTCGGGGCGGGCCTTGGCGAGGATGGCGAGGTCGGCACCGAGCATGTCCGCGAGTTTTTTGGCGGCCTTGGCACGCCCGACGTCGGGCGAGACGACGCAGAGGTTCTCAATACCCTTGGCCAAAAAGTAATCCGCAAAAATCGGCAGCGCCGTAAGGTGATTGACCGGGATGTCAAAAAATCCCTGTATCTGCCCCTGGTGCAGGTCAACCGCGATGATGCGGTCGACGCCGGCAACGGTGAGCAGATTGGCGACCAGTTTGGCGGTAATCGGCTCGCGCGAGGCCGATTTTTTGTCCTGTCGGGAATAGCCATAGTGCGTGATGACCGCCGTCACGCTGCGGGCCGAGGCGCGCTTTGCCGCGTCGGTCATAATGAGAAGCTCCATCAGTGCCTCATTGAGCGCTCCCGAGATAGACTGGACGATAAAGACATCGCTGCCGCGCACACTTTCCAGATACCGGGCGTATATCTCGCCATTTGAGAAGGTCGTGAGCTTGATGTTGCCAAGCGACACGCCCAGATGCTGGGCAATTTTCTCTGCCAGGTCGGGGTTGATGCGTCCCGTGTAAAGCTTCAGGTTCTTCGTAACTTCGGTCATTGCGGCCTCCCCTTTGATTGTTCTTCCGGTGCGTTGTCTGGTGCTGCTGCCTCTGGTGCTGCTGGTGCCGTTGGTGCCGTTGGTGCTGCTGCCTCTTTTGATGCCGTTGGCGGTGCGTTTTCTGGTGGTGCGTCCTCGGAATGCGTTTTCAAAGCCCCTCTCAACACGCCTTTTGCCTTCTTCGCCTGTTGCTTCAGGCTCGCCCGGCTGTGCTGTTCGGCCCAATGCTCCTTGACGATCTGCTTGGTGCGTTCGATGGCAAGCGCACCGTCGGGCACGTCGCGTGTGATGACGCTGCCCGCACCGATAACCGCGTGGGCGCCAACGCGCACCGGCGCCACAAGCATCGTGTCGGAGCCGACAAAGGCCTGGTCGCCAATCTCGGTGGGATTTTTGGCCGAACCGTCGTAATTGCAGGTAATCGAGCCTGCCCCGATATTTACCTCAGAACCGAGTGTCGCATCGCCCAGATAGCTCAGATGCGGCACCTTGCTTCCCGGGCCAATCGTCGAATTCTTAATCTCCACATGCGTACCGGCCTTGGAGCCGCGCTTCATGAGGGTGCCCGGGCGCAGATAGGCGCGTGGCCCCACCTGCACGCCGTCCTCAAGGGTCACCCGATCGAGGATGCTTTCCTCCACGCAACAGTCGCTCCCAATGACCGAATCGCTGATGCGTGTGTTTGGGCCAACTGTGCTGCCCGCCCCTATGCTCGTCGTACCCCAGAGCATGGTCAGCGGGAGCAGTTCCGTGTCGTTTTCGAGGGAGACATCCGGGCCGATCCACACGAGGTCGGGGTCCAGCATGCTCACGCCCGCCTCCAGGTGCGCCTGATTGATGCGGCGCTGCATCGCCTTGGTGGCCTGCGCAAGCTGTGCGCGGGTCTCGATACGCTGGGGGCCGGGGCCGACTGACCCCTGCTGCTGTTGAGGTGCCGCGAAGGTTGCGATTTCCTGCGGGGTAAGCAGCGCCGCAGTGCCGTGCAGCACTACCAGCTCGCTTGCCCCGCCGGCCTTCTCCAATTCCGCACGAGCGGCCTCGATGGCGGCCTCGATGGCAGTCGCGGAGGTGGCCTCGGAGGCTTCGGGGGCCGCGGAGGTGGCCGCGGAGGGGGCCGCGGAGGCCTCGTCGGCCTCGGGGGTGGCGCCCGACGCGCCCGCCGCACCAGACGCGCCCGTCGTATCCGCACATGCAATGATGGTCGTATCCTGGACAAGCGACGCGAGCTGCTCGTATCCGCGCCCGTTGGGATCGAGGGTCACAAAGATTCGCTCGCTGCCGGCCGCCCAGGCTGCGTCTACAACCCAGCGTATGAGCGGCTTGCCGAGCAGCGTGTGAGCAGCCGTCGCACGACGGGACTTCATCTGTGCATCGGTGCCTGCCGCCAGTATTAACGTGGAAAATGCCATACACGCTCCCTCAAGAATCGTTTGGCGTGCGACCCTTCCCGCAGGGATCGTATCTCTGAAGATGTCGTATCCAGTGTATCACGGAACGTGCGCTCCTCAGGGAGGCGCCCGGTTAAGTGCCGCTACTCCCGGACTGAACGAGAGAACGAGAGAACGAGAGAACGGGCGCCCGAGGGGCGCCCGTTCTCTTTTCGCACAAGACTAGTGATTTGTGGTGCGCAGCCTCTCGTGGACTACTGGCTCGTGATGTGTTTGGCGGCGAGGTAGGCCAGCACGGTTCCCTGGCCAAGGGTTGCACCGCCCGCCCAGTAGCCAGCCACTCCAGACGAGCAGTTGCCCGCCGCGTAAAGACCCGCAATCGGCACGCCGTCCACATCGAGCACCTGGGCGTTCTCATTGATATGCAGGCCACCACGTGTGCCGCCCATCATGCCCGGCACGTAGCGCATACAATAAAAGGGTGGCTTGTCCACCACACCCAGCACCGATTCCGGCAAAGTCGCGCCGGGAACCAAACGATAGGCGCCCATCATGGCGAGGGTATTGTTGCTGTTGGGTTTGCCGCGATGCCAGATGGGGTCGACGCCCTGTGCGGCGTTTGCGTTAAAGGTCGCCACCTCGTCGAGGAGCGCGTCTTTGTCGATACCCATGCCCTCCGCCAGTGCTTCAAGCGTGTCAAACTGCTGGACGAACTCGGGCACTTCGCCCGGGCCCTCGGTACCGGGAAACGTGAACAACTCGGAGAAGTGCGCGTCAGCGATCCAGTAGCCGGGGATGTTCACAAACTCATCTGAGCCCGTGTCATAGGTGCCAAAGGCGCGGGCTGCCGTATCGTACATGGCAGATTCGTCATGGAAGCGACGTCCCTTATGGTTAACCATGAGGCTGTGCGGAAAACCCCGTGGAGCAAAGGCGTCACTGCCGGCCTGGTCATAGCTGAACTCATCGGGCACGAATTCCTTCGTGGTCACAAAATGCGGGCAGCCAAACGTCCTGTCCATATAGGCAAGGCGGGCACCAATGCGGGCCCCCATACGCTGCGCATCGCCGGTGTTGTTCACAAACCCGTTGGAACGATAATACGGGAAGGCAAGATGAAGCCTGCGCATATCGGCATCGTGCTCAAAACCACCGGTACCCAGCACGACCGCCGCTGCCTTGACCTTGAGATCATTGGATCCGTCGTTGACAATCGCGCCGATGACTGCGCCGCCTTCGACGATGAGCGAGCGGGCGGTGGCACCCATGAGCAGCTCGATGTTCTCATGCGTATCCACGTATTCGCGATAGACCGGCCACTGCTGCGGTGCCATCAAGGGCGTCCCCTCGGCATCGAAAGGATACCAGCTGCCGTGCCCAAAGCCATCGGGCAGCGCGCCGGGCAGCACCTCGTAATAGTCACCGAAAGCCTTGTTGAGATGCCCCCACTTCGACCAGCCCAGGGTATCGAGCATGAAGTGCGCGTATTCGTCGCAGGTGTCGACAAATGCCTCCTGCACATTTGGATCCATGCGGCCATCGGCAGCACCGCGCATATACTCAAGCACCTGGTCGCGCGTATCGTTGATGCCTTCGTCGGCATTAAAGCTCAGCAACGCGAAGGCATGCCCACCACCAGAGGTACTCGATGTGCCACCAAAGACGGCGGGATCCTTTTCGACAATGAGCACCTTTTTGCTTCCCAGCTCGGAAGCTGCGATAGCAGCCGCAATGACCGTACCCGAGCCGACAACCAAAACGTCCGCTTCCTTATCCCAGGCGACATCCGCTCCGCCGCCCGCACCTCCGCCTGCTGTATCGCCACCTGACGCCTGGCCGCCCTCGCCTCCGCTCGGGGAACAGGCGCTCAGTGCGCCTGCACCCAAGACGCTCAGGCCGACGAGCGCCGCGCCTCTCAATGCGTCACGTCTGCTGACCCCACGCGCGTGCCCTCCCTGCTCATCGTCGCTTCTCTCCTCGAGTCGTCCATCAATCCCTGTGTCCATGCCGCTCCTCCTTCATTGTGCCAATGTTGCGAACCGTTCTCTCGCCTTCCCAGTATGCGACCACGGGATGCGATGAACAAAACCGGATTCTTGTGCTTGCAGCAAAACTATTAAAATGCCTGTATCGAAAAATCAGATAGTGCTATCGAGGTCATCGCGCTCTTACCGCTTCGCACGCCACCTGCCAAAGCATGCTCTGCAAAAAGCCCTGCGAATTTTGGAAGCGGCAGACCCTGTCGTAAAGCGTCTCGGTGAACCGTGCTTGCGTAACAGGTCAGAAGGATGGAGAATGGCGACAGAAGAGAAGGGCGTTACGAAGTAATCGCGGGCCAGGAGGAGGCGTCGATGAAACTGGAATCGATGTTTGAGTATGTGACTCTCGTCAAAGAACAGAGTTTTACCGATGCGGCACGGAAGCTCTATCTCTCACAATCAACCCTCAGCTCCCACATCATCGCAATGGAAAAGGAGTTGGGGTTTCCGCTCATTGACCGGAGCGAGAAGACGTTTAACATTACGCCTGCCGGGGCAACGTTTCTTGAGTACGCTCAACAGGCCATTGAACAGTATGCTGAGGCCAAAGACCGATGCGTGCAGGTCGCAGGTCGCAAGCGACCGGTACGAATACATAGTTTCTCGCCGGTCTCCCCGTATTACAGGGCGCTGGATTCTCTGCTGGACGAGTCTTACACCTTTGTTGACCTCGATTTGGAGACGCCTCTGTTCGCTGCTCTGACAAAGGGCATTGTGGACATCAGTCTGAGCGTCGATTTTACGGACAATCCCGCACTCATGCGAGAAGCCGTGGAGAAGGGCATCGCGTATCTGCCAACGGGTACCAGTCGCTCGGCCATCTGCCTGATGCGAAGCAACCCCCTGGCCTCCAAACCATCGTTGACGCGCTCCGATTTGTACGGCAGGGTCACGCTGATCAACAGCGGGGCGAACTTCGATAGCTGGAAGCATGCCGTTTTACGGATGTTGGGAGACGATGTTGGCCTGGAGTTCCGGGTCAGCCCGGTCAGGCACATCAGCAACCTGGTCAAGATCGACCTGGGAGACTGTCTTCACATCTGTGGGCTGGAAGCCGTTCGCACGTGGTTCGGACAGCGCGACGACATGGTCATTTTCGAACAACTGGACGGAAAAGACATGCTCCACTCCGAAGGCTTTGCCTATCTGAAGGCCAATGAACGCGCAGAGACCCTCGCCCTGAAGCTGTGTGAGGTGGCACAGGAGCGCAGCGTAGACACCTGATAGTCGCCTGCCCGGGCGAGAAAGCGTCCGGGCAGCAACATTCTCCGGTGCCCTACTCGCTTCGCAGGGCCTCCACCGGGTCCTTGCGCGACGCCACCGAAGAGGGTATCAATCCCGCCAGGAAGGTCAGCACCATGCTGATGACAACGAGTGCGCAGGCCGGCAGGAGTGGCAGGATGGCGATGTCGACGATATCAAACTGCGCGAGCACGAGGGCGTTGGCCGGGATGGTCGCAAGAAAGGTGATGAGAACGCCCATGAGCCCGGCGACAAAACCGACGATGAGCGTCTCCGCATTAAAGACGCGCCCGATGTCGCCCTTGCTCGCGCCGATGGAGCGCAGGATGCCAATCTCCTTCTTGCGTTCCAGCACGCTGATATAGGTAATCACGCCTATCATAATCGAGGAGACGACCAGGGAGATGGAGACAAAGACCACCAGCACGTAGCTGATCATGTTGATGATCTCTGTGACCGAATTCATCAGCACGCCTACGAAATCGGTATAGGTGATTGCCTTTTCCTCCTGGCCGTTGTCCTCCATGCGTTTGTTATAGTCATCAAGGATGTCGATGACTGCCTGCTTGCTCTCAAAATCGCGGGGATAGATGTCAATGTGCGCCGGCTTGGCAAAGTCCGCATACCCGAGGCTGCGCAGATTGGCGTCAAAGGAGCGTTCCTGCCGCCCAAACATCGTCGTCATCAGCTGGGTCAGCTCTTCCTCGTTCATATTGAACTGGAAGGCGTTACGGAAGGCCTCCGTGTCAAAGCTCATGGCGTTGGCAAGATTGCTTTGCAACTGCCCCATGACCCCGAGCATCGAGGTCTGTATCTGTTGGTTGATGACGCCCATCAGCGTGGTCATATAGCCCTGCATGAGTGACTGCATGTATACGGCGAACTGTTGCTGCACCTGCCCCTGGATGTCGGTGATGCCGGGGATGGCGTTCAGGGCAATCAGCAGTTGGGTCTGCACAGTGGGGTCGGCCAGATACTCTCCAAAGTGTTGTCCGAGATCCTCGGGGGTAAAGGGATAGCCGCTTGTGGCATACCAGACAAAATAGCCCTGGATAACCTGGTTGAGCAGAGCATTGACCTGGTCGGGAGGCACCTCGATGTCCAGATTGGCAAAGACCTCGGTAAAGTCCGGCTCGGGCATCGGCGGCATCTGTTCGGCGGCAGCCGCCGGGTCAAGCATGCTGCCCATCTGGATGTTAAAGGCGTTCGGATCCATCTCAAAGGCGTTGGCGATGGCATCTTCGTCAACCGTTATCAAACTCCCGAGGTCAAAATCCCCCATCGGGCTTTCCTCTTCCGTCTCCTCTTCCTCAGAAAAGCGCTTGCCGGTAAAGACGTTGACCCCCGGCTGTGCCAGCTGCTCCTTGACAATCTGAGAATCCGCCGCCTTCTCAATGATGTGGGTAACGAGGGAGGCGGAATAGTACAGCCCGGGGCGCAGCGAGTAGGTCGAGGCCGTGGGATCGGGCTTGAGGATACCCACGACCTCAAGCGTTTCGCTGTTGGTGGCGACAAGGTCTTCCATGTATGCCTCATCGTCACGCTTGTCGGTCCACACGCCATAGTCCGTCTCGTAGCTGTAGTAATCCGTTGCATAGACAAGATGGAACTTCACATCGAGTATCTGCTCAAAGGTCAGATTGAGGGTGCTTTCGGGCACAACGACTTCCTCGCCGTTGGCCAGGGCCGCAACCATGTCGTCAAGCTCCTCGGGGTCACGAAGCCCCATGAGATACAGTGCGTAGTCGCTGATGCCGCCCCATTCGCTGACAACCAGCACACACTCGTTATATTCTTCGGGCCAGCGCCCCGCGGCAATCTGATACTGGCTCTCAACGAGTTCTGTGTCCTCCACAAGCTGGCTGAACAGTCCCGCGCCCATGCCCATGGTGCCCATGCCCGCCGAGCCGCCAAACGTACCCAGGCCGATGCTGGCAAAGGTGTCATCCGGGTGTACCTGACGAATCTCTTCGGCGGTATCCCAGGCGTATATCTGCGGTGTGACGCTGTAGCGGTACTCGATGGCATTCACATGGGGGGCAACACCGCTCTCCTCGCTGTCGAGAAAGGTCTTGAGCGCCTTCAGGTCGTTTGAACCAATCCGTGAGAGCATGTTGGAGAGAAAGGCAAACTCGCGCACCGTGCCGTCCTCGGCCTCGTCGAAGGACAGAGCGCTGTCGCCATCTTGCTCCCCATCCTCGGCCTCGGCAATCTCTTCTCCGTCTTCATCGCCGCCGCCTCCGCCGCTGAACGCGAGGAGCATGCTCGTCAGGTCGGTGCCGGTACTCTCAATCGAAAGCGGATAGACCGACAGAGTGTTTTCCTCCACATTTTTGATGTAGTTGTTCACCCCGTTTGCCAGGGAGAGGATGGCGGCGACGCCGATGATGCCAATCGAGCCGGCGAAGGCCGTCATCAGCGTGCGGCCCTTCTTGGTCATCAGGTTTGAGAAGGAAAGTGCGATTGCCGTCAGAAAGGACATGCCGGAACGACGAATCTTCTCCGTGGTCGTCAGGGTCTCCTCGACAGGCGTCAGGGGGTTGCTGTCGGCGACCACATGGCCGTCGCTTAGGCTGATCGTGCGGTTTGCGTACTGCTCGGCAAGTTCGGGATTGTGCGTGACCATGATGACCAGGCGATCTGAGGCGATACGCACCAGCAGGTCCATAATCTGTACGCTGGTCTTGGAGTCTAGGGCGCCGGTCGGCTCATCAGCCAGGAGTATCTCGGGGTCGTTGATGAGCGCGCGCGCGACGGCGACGCGCTGCATCTGGCCGCCGGAAAGCTGATTGGGCTTCTTGTGCGCGTGCTCGGCAAGACCGACTTCCTCAAGCGCCTTGCGCGCGCGCTCACGGCGCTCCGCCTTGTTCACCCCGGAAAGCGTAAGCGCCAGCTCGACGTTTGCAAGCACCGTCTGGTGCGGAATGAGGTTGTAGCTTTGGAAGACGAAGCCGATGCGATTATTGCGATAGGTGTCCCAGTCGCGGTCCCGATACTTCTTGGTCGAGACGCCATCGATGATCAAATCGCCGGAATCATAGTGATCGAGGCCGCCGACGATATTCAACAGTGTGGTCTTGCCCGAACCTGAGGGGCCGAGGATGGCGACGAACTCATTGTCGCGAAATGCCATACTCACATCATCGAGAGCTATCTGCTCAAAGCCGGCCGTCTTGTAGGTTTTCCGTACGTTGATAAGCTGCAGCATTCCTGTCTTCTTCCCCTCGTCGTGCGCGTCGACCCGCCAGATCTGGACGCTTTATACAGTATCCCAGATGCGTCGGCGGGAGTTTACCGAGTAAAACCTACGATTGCGTAACGATTGACAGGGAGATTTGGCCTCCTTTAGCCTGTTTGGGGGGAAGTGTGAGAAAATGTTTGCCTGGCATCAATGCAACGGGGGCTGCACGGACGAGACAGAACGGTCGACCAAAGGACAGCGGGCACAGGAGCCGGCTGATTCTTTGGGCGGTACGAGCACTACTCGACAGAGAGAGGTTTTCGATGAAGTTCTTCAAGGCTATCGGCGCGGCACTGTGCGCGGTCATACTGGCGGTCTCCCTTGTCGCCTGCAAGGGTGGCAACGACGCTGCCAGCAGCGGATCCATCGCCGCAACGATAGGCGGTGTTGATGTCCTGGAAAGCGATGTCACGGCGCGTATTGAGACCTACCGGATTGACCAGACCACCGGCGAGAAGATGGGCGATGTTGCCTGGGCCAAGTTGCTCAATGGAGCCGGCTTTACGCCCGAAAGCCTGCGTGAGTATGTGATAAAGCAGCAGTTCGCCATGCCGATTCTCATCCTGCAGGAAGCTGAGGCCGCGGGCATTGCGCCAGAGACGACCGCCGTCGATGACCAGATTACCCAACAGAAGGAAAATCTTGGCGAGGACGGAGAGGGTTGGACGAACTACCTGACACAGATGGGCTATGCCAACGAGGAGGCCTACCGCCAGTGGCTCGAAGCACAGAATGTCACAACGGCGCTGCTTGAGGCCAAGGTTTCCGATGCCGCTCCAACCCAGGAAGAAATCGACGAATACATAACAGCGAACGCCGCAATGTATGCCGGCAAGCGCTCCTCGGCCATCTACTTTGCGATTGACGATACGAATACGCTCGAAACGGTGCGCCCTGGGGCCGAAGAGGTGCTCGCGCGCATAAACGATGGTGAGGATTTTGCCGCCCTGGCAAGCGAGTACACCGAGGATGCCGCCGCAAAGGAGAAGGCCGGCGACATGGGCTGGAGCGTCTTTGCGTCTGTCCCCCAGCAGTACCTTGAGGCCCTCAACAGTCTGAGCGTGGGCGAGACCTCCGGTCTGGTGGAGACTGAGACGGGCATCTACCTCATCAAATGCACCGATTCCTTCGCGGCAGGAGAGGACGGCACCGTCGAGCTGGCCTCCGTGCCCGCAGATATTGTCGAGATGCTCACCGAAAGCCTGACGCAGACCAATCTGAGCACCAAGCAGCAGGCATACTTTGACGGCCTGCTGACCTCGGACAAAGTCGTCATCAATCCGATGCCCGAAGGGCTGCCCTATGCGGTGGATATGGAGCTTGCCAACGAGCCCGACGTTCCGGCAGAGGGCGCAGAGGGCACTGAGGGCGCTGGCGATGAGGGCACGGGCACCGAAGGCTCCGCCGATCAACCGCAGTCGACCGGCGAGCTGGTGATAAGCGATACGACGGTCGGCACTGGAGACGCGGCCCAGATTGGCGACACCGTGAGTGTGCACTACACCGGCTACCTTGACGATGGAACGGTCTTTGACTCCAGCTACGACCGGGGCGAGCCCTTCCAGCTCACCATTGGCGCCGGCACGGTCATACAGGGCTGGGAGCAGGGTATCCCCGGCATGCAGGTCGGCGGCAAGCGCCAGCTGATTATTCCGCCGAACCTGGCCTACGGCGAGAGCGGTCAGGGCTCCATCCCGCCCAACGCAACGCTGACCTTTGATGTCGAACTCGTAAGCATCGACGCGACGGCTCAGTAGGGGCTCGGCTCAGCGGCGCCGCTCGAGAGGAGCGCGCTTGAGGGAGACGCCGCTCAGGGGGTGCCCACTCAGGGGGCGCCCACTCAGGGACGCCACTCAGGAGGGCTCGGCTCAGCAAGGGACATACGCGTTATGTGACACAGCGCGGCGCACCTGTTGCGTCGCGCTCGGCTATCCACTGCTTGACCTTGCGGGCCTCGATGACCATCAGCCAGGCCGCAGTGGCGACCGAGAGCAGGTCGGACAGGGGATAAGAGTAATACAGCGCCGCCAGAGGCGTAACGCCTGGGAAGAGCATTGGCATGACAACCGGCGCCAGGAAGAGCAACGGGGTCAGATACAGCACCGAACGGGTAAGCGCGAGTATCGTCGACTTGCCCGGCTGCCCCGTCGATTGAAAGTAACTCGTTGCAACCAGCTGCAGCCCCATGATGGGCATCATGAACATCTGCACCCGAAGACCGAGCACCGAGAAGTCCACCAGATATTCCTCAATGCCAAAGATATTGATAATCGGGGCGGGGAACAGCTCAACCAGCGCCCAGAAAAAGACGCCGATGACCATGACCCAGACGAAGGACTGTATGAAGGTCGTACGGACGCGCTCGTATTTGCGCGCACCGAAGTTAAAGCCGAAAATCGGTTGCACGGCCATGGCCACACCCAGGATTGGGAAGAAAATGAACATGCCCACCCTGCCCACAACGCCAAAGGCCGCCAATGCGCCCGAGGCGCCGATGTCGGTTGCCAGCATGCCGTACTTCACAAGCAGATTGTTGAGGACAAAGGCATTGGCCGCCTGGGTGAGCTGCAGGATAAACGGAGCCGTACCCAGTGCGAGAATGGCGCGGGAAAGGGGCAGGTTCAGGCGCAGCGTGTTGCGATGCAGCTTCAGCGGCGAGCGCTTTGAGAACACGAAGAACCACATGACCAGTACGCAGCTTAAAGCCTGTCCGATAATTGTTGCCAGCGCCGAGCCCTCGACTCCCCACTGAAAAACAAGCACAAACAGCCAGTTGAAGACGATGCAGGCGAGCGTACCGGCGACCATCGTCCAAAGCGCACGATTGGGGTCGCCGGCGGTACGGATGAAGTTATTAAAGGCCATGCCGAGGAACTGGAAGATGAAGCCCGCGCCAAGGATCATCATGAAATTCTTTGAGTGATCCCAGATGTCGGGGGTCGCTCCTGAGATGACCAGGATTGGGTCGAGAAAACCGAACAGCAGCGCCATGGAGATTACGCAGAAGATGATGCAGAGCGTAAAGGTGTTGCCCAATATCCGCTCGGCCTCCTCACGCTTGCCTTCGCCCAGACGCAGCGCCGCAAGCGCGTTGCCGCCCTGCCCGACCAGCAGGGAGATGGCCATACCGATAACCATGAAGGGCATGGCCACCGTGCCGACCGCGATACCGGCGGCACCCACGCCGTGGCCAAGGAAGATCGTGTCGATAAAGTTATAGAGACCGTTGACAACCAGGCCAATGATAGAAGGGATGGAGAATTCCAGAATCAGTCGGGGGATGCTCGCCGTTCCCAGGCGGTTCATCCGCTCCTCGTTGCGTCGCATCTGCTCGTCGTTGCGTCGCGCCCGTTCGTCGGCGTCGGGCGGCTGCGCGGCAGCGGGCGATTCCTGTTCGGCGACGGGCGGCTGCGCGGCGACGGGCGATTGTTCGGCAGCGGGCGATTCCTGTTCGGCGACGGGCGGCTGCTCGGCGACGGGCGATTGTTCGGCGACGGGCGGCTGCGCGGCGCCTGCCCCTGACGGACGTCCCTCTCCCTGCGTACCTTTTGGCCTGTCTTCCTCTGGCATCCGATCCCTACTCCTCATGCCCAGCCTGCACATCCCCATATTCGATGAGCGGACAACCCTCCTGTTCCCACCGCCGCATCCGCTCAATCAGAGCATCTATGAGCGCCGCGGCAAGAGGTTCTACCTGTGTATTTGCCAGATACGCCGCCCCCTCAAAGCCTCCGTCATCGGGCGGTGTGACGTTCAGTCCGATGCCGATGATATACGTTCCTTGCACATCGGTGTTCTCCACCAAAACGCCCGCAAGCTTGCCCGCAGGCGTCAAAACATCATTCGGCCATTTTATCCTAAGCGGTTCGTCGGTAAAGAGTGCGACCGCCGCACACACCGCCTGCGCCGCCACGAGCCCAATTGAGACGGCCTGCTGCGAACGTGCCGAGCTTTGCCAAAGTAACGAGAGGTAGATGCCGCCGACCGGCGAGGACCAGAGGTGGCCCTGACGCCCCCGGCCGGCGGTCTGCTCGGCGCTGATGACAACGAGCGGGCGGGTGCGGGCGGGCGGGCCTGCCTTCAGTCGGTGTCGGGCCTCGTCATTTGTTGAAGCGACCCTTCGAAGCACCATGAGCTGGCAGTCGCTTCTGATAAGCGGTATCAGGCGAACAGCGTCCATGGGAGGACTATAGCAGAGAGCGCGGCGTCACGGGGCCGGTGCGTCGGCGTCACGGGACTGGTGCGTCGGCGTCACAGGGTCATGCGCCCTGCCAGAGTCGACGCGTCGGCGTCACGGGGTCATGCGCCCTGCCAGAGTCGACGCGTCGGCGATGCGTTTTCTCAAAAGTCACCGCCTTGGCGACTCCCGAGCATCCTATTTGAGAAAACTGCGCAGGCTCTTGATCAGGATGAAGCCGAGAATGCTGTTGAGCACAGCTTTTACGAGGTTGAAGGGCAAAAGCACCGGCAGAATCATCGCGATAACGGCCTCGACGGGCATCCCCGTGTAGATGGGAGTGACGAGCAGGTTCATCAGGATAGCAACGATGGTAGTCAGCACGATGCCGAGTGCAAAACCCCCGATAAGCACGCCGTTGGAGGCGGTATTCGCCGCGCGGCCCTGTTGCTCGGCTTTACGCGCGCTTGCTCGATAGATGAGCGCAATCGGCAAGACGTAGGCGATAACCACACAGCTGTTCATCACCGCGCCCCAGTAGTTGCCCGTAAACAGAACATGCACCCAGGCAACCAACAGACCCACCAGGCAGCCAGCGCCCGGCCCATAGGCAAAACCGGTCATCAGCGCCGGTACCGTTGAGGCATCGTATTTGAGGAACTCGATGCCGGGTATCAGAGGAAATTCGATGAGACTCAGGATGACGCCCAGTGCGATGAAAAGCGCCATTGTGGTCAATTGCCGCGTGCTCCAACGTGCGTTCTTGCCTTTTGCCCTGTCTTGTACCATATCCGCCTCCTAAAAAAGAACACCCGCAGCAAAGACTGCGGGCGGCAGCGCCAGAGTATGGCACGGCACTGCTCTTCCATCCGGACTCTGACCGTCGGTTTCGGGTTCGCACCGAATCAGCTTGCGCACGTGGACTCGTGGCCGTAGAGAAGGCCCATCACCACCGGTGAGGAGTTTCACCTCGCCCTGAACAGTAACTCGGCGAGTGTAACATACTAAAAATGTCGTTTGTGCGATAATCATCACAGAATCCGTTAGTGGCGCAGGGGGCGTGGCACAGATTATGGAAAAGAGAGCTATGGAACAACCGCTGGTCGGCGTCATTGTAGGCTCGCAGAGCGACTTGAAGGTCATGGAGGACTGCACGCTGCAGCTCGAAGAGTTCGGCGTACCGTATGAACTGGTGATAGCAAGCGCGCATCGTACTCCTGAAAAGGTGTGTATCTGGGCAACAGGTGCCGCTGGAGCTGGCATGAGAGTACTTATCGCAGCTGCAGGCAAGGCGGCGCATCTCGCGGGCGTCGTCGCGGCCCACACGGCATTGCCCGTTATCGCCGTGCCCATGAAAACCTCGGATCTCGGGGGCCTTGACTCCCTGCTCAGCATGGTGCAGATGCCAACCGGCGTGCCCGTGGCGACCGTGGCCATCAACGGCGCAAGAAACGCCGCAATTCTCGCCACACAGATACTCGGCGCTGGCGATGAAGCCTGGCGTGCCGTCGTGACAAACTATAAGGAGATGTTGTCAGAATGAGAGTCCTGCCCACCCGCAAGCTTGATAAACGAATCGTCCGTGTCTGGCGCCTGAGTGCGCTTTTTAACGTAGGACTCTGGTCGCTTGTCTGCCTCCTGCCGCTTGCCATCGTCTGGGCGGCCATGAGTGGCGGAGGCGCGGGAGCCAGAATGGCGCATTTTGTGCTGGGGATTCTGCTGCTTGTCGCAGCGGCACTTGCCGTGACGGCGTTTGTCCTCTTTGTTGTAATCGTGCCTAAAATACGCTGGATACAGTGGAGTTTTGAGGTTTATGAAGAGGAGATTGACATCCACAAGGGCATCTTCTGGCGCAAGCGTATCATCATTCCGCTCATCCGCGTACAGAATGTCGATACCCGCCAGGGCCCCATCATGCGCGCCAACGGATTGGCTTCCTTCACGGTGGCAACCGCTGCCGGCGAACACGAGATTCCCGGCCTGGACGTGGCGGAGGCGGATGCGCTGCGCGACCGCGTTGCCCTGCTCGCGAGAATTGCGCAGGAAGATGTTTAGGCCGCAGCAGGGCGTGCCGCAGCAGGGCGTGCCGCCACAGCAGGGCGTGCCGCCGCAAGGGATGCCGCAGGGTGTGCCGCCGCAGCAGGGCGTGCCGCAGCAAGGGATGCCGCAGCAGGGCGTGCCGCAGCAGCAGGGCGTGCCGCCGCAAGGGATACCGCAGGGTGTGCCGCCGCAGCAGGGCATGCCGCCGCAGCCGTCCCAGGGCGGCATAAGCCCCGGGGCGCACCACATTCACCCCGCCTACGTGATAACAAACACTCTGCGAACCTCTCTTGCCATTATTATCGCGGTCTTTTTCAGCCTCACCGGCGCTCTTCCCGCCCTTCGTTCCGGCAGGGTGGACCCACAGATAATCGGCCTTGTTCTCGGGGGCGTTGCGATCCTCCTCCTTTTGCTTATCGCTCTGATTATCTTCTTTTCCTATCTTTCCTATCGACGCTTCCTTTGGGAGCTGACCGATTCCGACATTCATATCTACTCGGGTATCCTCTTTAAGAAACAGGTTCACATCCCCTTCACCCGCGTGCAGTCCATCGATTTTCACGCAGACGTCGTCGAGCGGATACTCGGTCTGGTCAAGCTGAAGGTCGAGACCGCGGGCGGCGCGGCCAACATGGGGGTTATCATTCCTGCGCTCAAATTGAGCGAAGCCGAAGTCCTGCGCGCCGAAGTCTTCAGGCGCAAGCGCGCGGGTTCGCAGGGTATGGCCGCAAACGGCCGTGGTGCTGCAGCGGGCGGGGCGGCGTTGGCAGCGGGCGGGGCGGCGGTCGTGGCGGGCGGGGCGGCGTTGGCAGCGGGTGCGAACGCCCCGAGCCTTCTTCCTCCCCTCTCCGGCAGGCCCGCTGCCAACGCCTCCGTAGATACCCTCGTCAATGAGGTCGGTCGTGCGTCAGAGGACTTCCGCGGCCTGTTCGCCGACAGCTTTGAGGAGGACGCCCCCGTCGAATACGAATATGGGCTCAGCGCCAAGGAATTGCTCCTTGCGGCGATCTCGGGGGACCGCACGCTCGTCATGCTTGCAGTTGTCGTCGGCTTCTTCTCGCAGATACCGCAATACATCAACCTCTTTGGCCTGGAGGATGATGCCGAGCGGCTCCTCCTCCAGGCAACCATGCGTGAGGCTGTACCCTACCTCATCGTCGGTGTGCTCCTGTTCGTGCTCCTCCTGTTCCTGCTCACCGTCGCGGGCACGGCAATCAGCTATGGTGGCTTCAAGTGTCGGCGGCGCGGTGGGCGCATCGAGATTGAGCGCGGCCTTCTCGCCCATCAATATAGAGGCGTAGCCATCAGGCGCGTGCAGTCGGTGGAGATACGTCAGGGTTTTATCCGCCGTCTGATGGGATACGCCGAGCTTCGCCTGAAAACCATCGATTCGATGGGCGATACCAATCAGCAGAACAACGGACAGGCCACACAGATGGCCGGTTTGGTCGCGCATCCTTTTGTAAAGCTGGATAAGATTGCTCCCATTCTTGTTAATCTCGTGCCGGAGTATGTCGAGTGCCCCGCTGCTGATGAGGTGAGGTCTCTGCCGCCGGTCGCGCGGCGTCGTGCCTTCATGCGGCTTGCGCTTATTCCCATGCTGTTCATCGGGGCCGTTCTTCTCGCTCTGGACTTCTTTGTCCTGCTGCCCTTCGTGCCCACGCACATCGTCCATCCGCTTCTCATCATATCCTGGACGGTGTACGGGGCCGTCTTTGCGATTTGCATCGTCGTCGCGCTTCTCTGGTATCGCCATGCTGCCTATGGCTACAATCGTACGATGCTCTACCTCCGGCAGGGGGCACTTGGCATGACCACCTCAATCATCCCGCGCAGGAAGATACAGTATGGCGGCAATCGGCAAAATCCCTTCCAGCGGCTTGCGCGGGTGGCCTCCATCACGGCAACGACGGCGGCCGGCATCTCCGGCACGACGACAACGCTGCGCGACCTGCCCTCAAAGGAGGCCGACGCCTTTATCGACTGGCTGCGCCCGCGCGGCAAAGGGGGCGAGCTGGGCTAGAGGAGAGCGACTCGGTGCCGGTACGGCGCCTCCTCAGAAAAACACGGTACGGCGGTCGGCGGTCGGCGGTCGACGTCCTGCCCCCCCCCTCAGAGAGGAAAGACCTCAAAATCGACCGTGCCCTCTGTGGTAAAGTCCGCGTCCTTGGCAAAATAGGGCTCACGGGTCGGCTCGGCACCGTCCAAAGGCGGAATCATTATCTCCAGTTGGATAATCGGCTTATCCACATGCACAATCTCCAAGGGACAGTGTACGAGCCCCGGCGGGAACCAGACCACTGTGGGCTGTGTGATGACATGCAGTTCCTGCTCCGGCCCAAAGTACAGATGAATCTTCGCCTCAAACTCCGAGGGGTCGTCAGGATTGCTGCCGTACCAGGCAAGATACTCTTGGAAGTTATGGGTATGCGCCGGATTGTCGCTGACAAAGGGGCGGGTGATGAACTGGTGCCCGATATTGATGGCATGGCCAAACGCGTCGCTTCCCACCGTGAAAAGACCGTTGAAGATCACCTCCTGGGTCTTTTTGGTGGTCATTCGTACGTGTGCGGGCTCAAAAAGATACCTGTCGTACTGACCCATGAATACCTCCCGACCTCGTTTGGCCGATTGTACCACGGGTGTCGCAGATGATTGCAACACAACGCATTTGACAAACACAACGCATTTGATGCAGCGGCACGTCTGACAGCAGGAGTACCCCTGGGAGTTTCGAGGCGTCCAAAAGGCCGGCCCAGCCCATTCAGCGCATGTCAGGTTTTGTCCGGTATCCTCCCGGTATCTTACAGTATCTCATCGTGTGTGCCGGTTCTCACAAACAACGCAGTATCCTCAAGCGCCTTATAAAGCAAAATCCAGTTCGATGCCCTTCCGTTGATGTGAAGCAGGCGGTATCCCTTCTTGTCGCCCCGTAGCGCATGGTCGTTATAGGAATGGGGCAGCGGCGTTTCGTCAGAAGCAACTACTGCAGCAAGCGCCGCATCAAGCAACTCCAAATCCCAGTGTTTCTTTTTGCAGCGCTTGACATCACGGGGGAACATTGAGCCGAAGTCGGGCCTATACATCTCTAACCGCTTTTTTAAGCGCGGCCAGCATATCCACGACGTTGTCATAGCGCGCGCCCTCTTGAAGCATGCAATCGGCCTCATCCATGGCCGCGAGGGTTTCTGGATTGGTGACGGTTTCGGGTGTGCTTGCTGGATAGATTACGACCCACGGCTTGTTGTTCTTGAACACGGTGACCGGCTCACCCGTTCGATTGACCTCAGAGGTTATCTTCCCAAGATTTGCCTTTGCCTCAGAAAGGCCAACGGTCATGGTAGGCATAGCTGCTCCTCTTCTCTGATATTTGACTTATATTTTATACCCTATTTGATACAAACTGGCAAGAGCAGCTCGTCGCCAGGAAACCTCCTCTGCCAAGCCCATGGGGCCTGGGGTATCGCTATGAGCACCTTTGCGCACCGCCACCTCCCAGCCTCTCAACGCAGACAGCTTTCGCATGCGCAGGCAGAATCACCCTGCGGCGAGTTGCCCGCAGGCGCCGAGAATATCGGCGCCTCGGGAGCGACGTACGGTGGCCTCGATACCTCTGTTCGAAAGCACGTGTGCCGCTTCCCGCAGCCGCTGGGGCGACGCGGGCCTGAGGTCGGACGCGCCGCCAGCATTGAGGGGAATGAGATTGATGTGCACCAGCATTCCCCGGCAGTATTCCGCAAGCGCGTTTATCTCCTCGGGCGTGTCGTTGATGCCATCGATGAGCACGACTTCCAACGTGGGACGCCGCCCGCTGGTCTGCGCGTAGGTGATGAGCGCTTCGCGCAGCTCATCGAGTGGGTAGCGGGCCAGCGCGGGCATCAGCATATCGCGGGTTGCCTGCACGGCCGAATGCAGCGAGACCGCGAGGGTAAACTGCTCGGGTTCAAGCGTCAGACGACGTAGCTGCGGAAGCAGGCCGCAGGTCGAAATCGTGAGATGACGTGCGCCGATGCCAAGGCCGTCGGGGGCGTTCATCAGCCGCAGGGCGGCCAGGGTCGCGTCGTAGTTGGCCAGGGGCTCACCCTCTCCCATGGCAACGGCGTTGGTGACGCGACAACCGAAGTCATCCGCCACAACAAGGAGTTGGTCGGCCATCTCACCAGGTGCAAGCTGACGGGTAAGGCCCAGGCGCCCCGTTGCGCAGAAGGCGCAGCCCATGGCACAACCGACCTGGGTGGAGAAGCAGACCGTCAGGCGGGTAGACGGGCGGTCGGATGAGTGGGTGGGCGACGAAGCGCTCGGCAGACCGACCGCCTCGATACGCGCGCCGTCCGCCAGTCGCAAAAGATATTTGCGCGCACCGTCCTGCGAGTGGTGCACCTGGAGCAGTTCGGGCACGGCAAGCGGCGCGGCGGTATGCAGCCGCTCACGCAAACGAGCTGGTAGGTCGGTCATCTCATCGTAGGTCGCCACACCGCGACCATACAGCCAACGGAGCAGTTGCTTTGCGCGATAGGCGGGCTCGCCAAGCGATGCCAACAGCTCACGCAGGCCGTCCAGGCCGTAGCGCTTGATGCCGATGCGGGGGTCGTCGACGTCGGCGGAGGTCGCGGGGGTCGCGGGGGTCGCGGGAGCCGCGGGGGCGACGTCGGCGGGAGCCGCGCCAAACTCTGTCGGTACAATTGAAGTCATGCTCCCATTGTAGCCGTTGTCCTCTATAATGAGCGGAAGGCAGCCTGCGCCGGGGTCACCGAGTCGGCGGGACTGGCGACGGGGCCGCCAGCGGTGGGGCGTCGGGCCGACGGGGCGGCGGGTCGGCAGCGACAGCGACGGGGCCGGCAGCGGCGAGGCGGCGGACCGGCAGCGGCAGCGGCGAGGCGACGGCAACGAGAGCACAGCAGCCCGACGGGGCGGCGGCAACGAGAGCGCAGCGAGGGCGCGGCCCGACAAGGGGGCAGCGCCGGACCACGGAGAGGAGTCTACGGGTTGAGACAGGCGTATCCCAACGATACAGACTGTCGAGCGATGGCACAGACCGCCGTCGACGCGGTTCGTGGACGCATACACACCGTCGCCGTCTTGCTTGGCGGTACCAGCGGTGAGCGCCCGATTTCTTTTGCCGGCGGCATCAACGTGGCACACGTGCTTGAGGCCGCTGGCTTGGCCGTGATGCGCATCGATCCGGCTGAAGACGACTGGCTCGCCCAGTTGCAACAGTGTGCGCCGGATGTCGTTTTCATCGCATTGCACGGCCAAAACGGCGAAGACGGCACCGTGCAGGGCCTGCTCGACCTTCTCCACATCCCCTATACCCACAGCGGAGTACTCGCAAGCGCGCTTGCTATGGACAAAGAGCGGAGCAAGGTGCACTATCGCGCGATGGGCCTTGCGGTGCCGGCGAGTGTGCCGGTGTGCCGGGGTGAGCATGTCGAGCTGAACGCGCTTATCGAGGTCGTTGGGCTGCCGTGTGTGGTCAAGCCGGTCTGCGACGGGTCGTCCCTTGGCGTCGCGATTCCCAAGACAATCGAAGCATTGACGGTGGCCCTTGAGGAGGCCTTCGCCATCGCCAGAGAGGTCATGGTCGAGGAGTTCATCGCTGGCGTAGAGGTCACGGTGCCTGTGATTGGCAACACGCGAGGACAGGCTCTGCCGGTCATCGAGATTATCCCTGCCGCCGAATTCTACGACTATGACTCCAAGTACCTCGAAGGGGGCTCCCAGCATATCATCCCGGCGCGGATTACCGCAACACAGACGACGCTCTGCCAGCACGCCGCCGTCTGCGCCCACGAGGCGCTGGGCTGCCGTGGCGTATCGCGAACCGACCTCATCGTCAGTCCCGATGGCATACCCTATGTGATTGAGACGAACACGATACCCGGCATGACCAACACCTCACTGGTTCCGGAATCGGCTCAGAAAGCGGGGCTTGAGCCGAGCCTGTTCTACCAGTATCTGCTCGCTTTGGCTCTGGAGGCGCAGGACGGTTTGTAGGCGCGCGGCGGCCCTGTAGGCGCGCGGCGGCCCTGGAGGCGCGCGGCGGGGCTTGAGGCGCGGAGCGCCCTGGAGGCGCAGGGCGGTTTGTAACACTTCGTAATGATTGGGGACTTTGTGTACGACATTGCAATCGTTGGAGCGGGGCCAGCTGGCCTTTCCGCGGCGATAACGGCTCGCGCACGTAACAAAACGGTGCTGCTCGTCTCCAACAAACCACAGGACAATCCGCTTGCCGCCTCATCGCGGGTCGATAACTATCCCGGCATGCCCGGCGCCACCGGCCTGCATCTTCTCAAGTGCATGGTCGAGCACGCCGATGGGCTTGGCGCGCACTTCGTCTACGCCCGGGTTATCGCCGTACTGCCAATGGGCACGCATTTCTCCGTCACAAGTTCCGATGCGGTGCTCGATGCGCGCGCCGTCATCCTTGCGCCCGGCGCACAGCGCGCCAAGCCCATCGAGGGCGAGCGAGAATTCCTGGGTCGCGGCGTGAGCTACTGTGCAACCTGCGATGGCATGTTGTATCGGTCGGCCACCGTTGCGGTCGTCGGTCTGAACGCAGAAGCGGTGGCAGAGGCGAACTTTTTGGCCGGCTTGGGCGCCAAGGTGGTCTTTCTCGCTCCCGGGAACTCCAGGCAATCCGGAACATCGGGAAACCTCAAGACGCCCGAAGGAGCCGAGGGAGTCGAAGGAGCCAAGACAGTCGAGGGCTCCGGAGCGCCACACGGCCTGAGCAGAGACATCTTTGTCCAGGAGGGCCGTGCGCTTGCGGTCAAAGGTGGCGCAACGGGCGTCACCGAGCTGCAGTTCCTGGAAAACGGCACCCGGGCAAAGCGGAGCATTCCCTGCCAGGGCGTCTTCATCCTGCGTGACTCTATCGCGCCGAGCGCACTCATCGCCGGGCTGGAGCTCACGGAGGGCGCAATATCCGTCGACCGTCGGATGCGTACGAACATCGAGGGCGTCTTTGCCGCGGGCGACTGCACAGGCGCACCCCTGCAGGTGGCAAAGGCGGTGGGAGAAGGACAGCTCGCCTGCTTTTCTGCCGTTGAGTTTTTGGGGTGACCGACAGGGCGCATCTTGAGGGTGAGCGTGTCGCCACGAAAGGTAACGGCGGGCGAACGGAGCGGCGGGCGGCAGAGCGGTAGGCGGTATACTGGAAAGAGGGCTGCCGTTACCCAGGTCAGGGGCGACCGTTGGCGAAGTGGAGATGCAATGTCTGCTCGAAAGATGCCGACAGGCGAAGAGCCGCCCAAAGGCTACGAGTCGCTCATCGAGAAGCCGAAGACTGACGATGTGCAGGTCAAGGGTGTCTTTGCCAGTCAGCTTGCTAAAAGCGAGCGGGCAGAAATTGACGCTTTGCGCCGAAAGGCGCTTTCATCCATCAATTCGCTCGTCGGCCTGACGAATGACATTCTCACCTTTGAAGATGAAATCAATGTCATCGCAGAGAAGAACCTCTCCGACAAGATGTTGTTTTTGGCACGCAAAGATACGGTGCTGGCAGGCTATGCGCTCGTGGTCATCGGTTGGCCGAATCCCGGCGTCTGGACGATTCAGCACATGGTTATCAACCCCGATAATCGACTGCAGGGCGTAGGCACAACAATCGTGCAGAAGGTGGAGGGCTATGCCCTCACCTCGGAGGTCGCCTCGGAAAACATCTTTGCCATCCCCATCGAGCGCGCCGGAACCGGGTTTTGGAAGTTCCTCGGATATACGGTGGAGACCGGCCGGCTACCCGTACGCGTTGCCGGCCTGGATCATGAGTTGGTTATCTGCCGCAAGGAGCTCCCACCAATCTGAGCCGCGTGCGGCAAGGCAGGGCAAGGCGCGGCGCGTGCGGCAGGGCAAGCCGAGCCGCGGCAAGGCGCAGCGCGTGCGGTAGGGCAAGGCGAGCCGCGTGCGGCAAGGCAGGGCGCGGCGCGTGCGGCAAGGCAAGGCAAGCCGCGGCAGGGCGCGGCGCGTGCGGCAGGGCAAGCCGCGTTCCTAAAGCTGCCCGAGCGCCTCTTCAACAGCAAGTATCTGCGATTCTGGCGTGGAGGCTCCCGCGGTCACACCGACAACCCGCACCCCCGTAAACCAGACCGCCTCAATCTCCGCGGGGCTCTCGATGTGATAGGTGCGCGGACAGACCTCCTGGCACAGTTCGGCCAATCGCGTGGTATTGCCGGAGTTGCGCCCGCCGACAACGAGAACCGCATCCACCTCGCCTGACAGCTTGATGGCGGCCTCCTGGCGTTGCCGTGTTGCAAAGCAGATGGTGTTACGCACCTGGGGCGCAACCCCGCGCCCCTCAAGCGCACAGACGATGGCCTCAAGTGCCGCGGCGGACTGCGTGGTCTGTACGACAACGCCGATGCGCTGCGAAGGCAGGTTTTTGGGCAGGTCTGAAGGCTCTTGGACAACAAGGGCTCCTCTGCCCGCGTACGCGCTGATTGCCTCGACCTCGGGATGCCCGCGCTCCCCCACCACGATGACGGTATAGCCCTCTACGCGCAGCTCCTGCGCAGCCTGTTGTGCCTTGGAGACGTGCGGACAGGTCGCGTCGACAACGGCCAGGCCCTTCTCGCAGGCAGCCTCGACGATCTGAGGCGCAACACCGTGAGAACGCAGCACGAGAACGCCCGCGTCTACCTCCGCGACCGTGGCCGCCTCGACAACGCCACGCTCGCGCAACTCGGCAACCACCTGCGGATTGTGGATCAGGGGGCCGAGGGTATGGACCGGCGTGGCAGAATCCGTAGGCGCGGCCGTGGGCGAGGCCGTGAGTGCGGAGGTTCCGAGGGGCGGTGCCGTGGGCGAGGCCGTGAGTGCGGAGGTTCCGAGGGGCGTCTGGGCGGCCACAGCCTGATCCACCAGCGCCAAAGCGCGCTCGACACCATAGCAGGCGCCGGCATAGCGTGCGCGAACGATCCTCATTGCTCCTCCCCGGGCGCCCTCAGCGCAGCCGGGCGCGGAGGCTCTTCGCCGGGCGCCCTCAGCGCAGCCGGGCGCGGAGGCTCCTCTCCGCAGACGACCGGGCGCGGGGGCTCCAGCGAATAGACACGCCGCATCACCTCGTCGGTAAAGGCCGCCAGCAGTGCATCCTTCTCCATATCCCTGAACATTTCGTCGTCGAGGGAAAGCGGTTCGCCAAAGCGCAGGGTGACACGTGGCAAACGGAGGAAATGTGCGCCTTTTGGCCAGATGCGTTCGGTGCCCCAAAGGCGCACCGGCAACACCGTCGCCTTCGCAAGACGCGCGATAAGCGCAACCCCCTCGTGGTAGACCACCGTTTGGTCGGCGGAGCGGACGCGGGTGCCCTCGGGAAAGATGCCCACGTACTCGCCTCGTTTGAGCATCCGCGCCGTACGTTTGACGGCGGCGAGGTCGGCCGTATCGCGCCGAACGGGAAAGGCGCCGACCCAGGCGGCCAGTCGGGCGATAAGCGGGTGGAGGGTAAATATCTCCTCCTTGGCCATGAAGCGCACGGGGCGCGGCCGCAGCACGCTGAGCACGAAGAGCGGATCGAGATTGGAGTGATGGTTACCAGCAATGATAAGCCCCTGCCCCTCGGGCAGTTTTGCTAATTGTTCATGCAGGTCATAGGCCCGATAGCGAAACATCGCGCCAAAAATGACGCGAATGAGCCCGGCAAAGAACGCGCAGAACTTCTGGGAGTAGCGACCTTCTCCCCAGCTCGGATTGTCGTAGAAGTAGTCGAGAGGTCTCATGGTCAGTTGGTCGGTGCCTTGCGTTCGCGAACCGGCCGTTCGTCTACCGGCTGCCCGTCTGTCGGCTGCGGCGTCTGCCGTTCGTCTGCCGGCTGCCCGTCTGCCGGCTGCGGCGTCTGCCGTTCGCGCACCAGGGCCACAACCTGGGAGACAACCTGCTCAATGGAAAGATCGGTGGTGTCAAGAACTCTGGCGTCCGGCGCTTTGGCCAAAGGTGCCGTCTTACGCGAGCTGTCATAGGTGTCGCGACGATGTATGTCGGCAAGGATGGCCGCCTCGTCAAGACCGGTATACGGTTGCCCCTTGGCCCTGGCCTTCTTCACGTTCTGGCGGTGGCGACGACGCGCCCGCTCCTCAGCGCTGGCCGTCAGAAAGACCTTCAGTTCGGCGTCTGGAAAAACCACGGTTCCGATGTCGCGCCCCTCCATCACCGTATCCTGCGCTCGACCGATGGTGCGCTGCTGCTCGGTGAGCGCGGCGCGTACGCCGGGATCTGCGGAGACCGGCGAGACCGCCACGTCGGCTTCGGCAGTGCGAATCTGTGCGGTCACATCCTCACCGCTGATGAAGACCTGGGATGGCAAGGGGTCTTTGGGCAGATAACCAAAGCTGATGGGCTCAACGGTGGCAATCTGCGCGATGCGCTCACGCGTCGTCTGGGGCAGCGGATCGCTGAGATCGAGGCCCTCCTCCAAGGCCCGCCAGGCAACCGAGCGATACATGGCCCCGGTATCCAGATAGGCAAAGCCAAGCTCACGAGCAACCAGTTTGGCAACCGTTGACTTGCCGGAACTCGCCGGCCCGTCAATAGCGATAATCATCAGGGCTCCCTTAATCTCAGTCAACACTTCATGCAGGGCAACAGGAACCATTGTACCATCTGAGGATTCGGTCAGGAATTTCCACACAGATATCATACGCAAACGCTCGGGCGACGGAAGGAAGGGCGCGAGAGAGGCGCTGGCCTGCGCTGCGATTGGACAGACTTGCAGAAGGCGGCATGGCCAGATAAGGAGTGCGGCAGATTGTGCGATTTTGTAGCGGAGCTCCGTCCCAGAATCCCGGCATGCGTCCAGCGACCTGCGTCCAGCGACCTGCGGCCAGGGACCTGCGTCCAGGGACCTGCGACCAGGGACCAGGGACCTGCGACCAGGGACCAACGCGGGTGCTTGACCCTTTGCGACCGTCTGGTAGAATTATAAGGCTGCGCTCAGATTGGTACAGCGACTTGACGGTCGCTGGGTGTGGCAGGTATGGTCGGGTAGCTCAGTTGGGACCGAGCGCCCGGGCGGGGTGCCAGTGGCACGCCGCCAGCGAAGGTCGGGTACGAGCTTGCGAGT
>JAISLY010000016.1 GCA_031277035.1 Coriobacteriales bacterium
CAGGCGGCCAGCGAACGCGAGACCTCGTAGGTGAAGTCAACGTGTCCCGGCGTGTCGATGAGGTTGAACTGATAGGTCTGCCCGTCATCGGCATCATACATGACACGTACCGCCTGCGACTTGATGGTAATACCGCGCTCACGCTCAATGTCCATCGAGTCAAGCACCTGCTCAACCATGTCGCGCTCGGCTATCGTATGGGTAAGCTGCAATACCCGGTCGGCCAGGGTCGATTTACCGTGGTCGATATGGGCTATGATGGAGAAGTTGCGAATCTGTGCGGGGTCGGTCGTCATGACTCTCTCTCAGTGCGACGACGGGCACCCGCAGATGCCCGTCTCGATGTTGTGGTATGTCGGCACAGCAGCTATTCCCTGGCCGGTGCTTCCTCAGCAGGGGCTTCCTCGGCCGGAGCCTCTTCAGCCGAGGCGTCCTTGGCAGCTTCAGCCTCGCCCGCGTCAGCGGTCTCGCCCTCAGCAGCCTCGTCGCCCTCAGCAGCCTCACTCTCGGCGGTCTCCTCCGCAAGCGGCTCAGCAGACGTTTCTGCGCCCTGCTCCTCGTCCGCTTCGGCAGTCTCGCCCTCAGCGCCCTCGCTCTCCGCTCCGCCCTCGGTAGCCTCAGCGCCCTCAGCCGCCTCGCCCTGCGTCTCCTCGCCCTGCTCCTCGCTGCGTTCCTTGCGGGTCTTTTGCTTGGCCTTGACGGGGGTCGGATCAAACTCAGCAACCGCAATCTCGATGCCAAGCGTCTCGGCGGCAGCCTTCATCGAAAGTGAGATGCGACGACGTTCGGGGTCGATGTCCATGACCTTGACATGCACCGCGTCGCCGACGTGCACGACCTGTGCGGGCGATTCGATATGACGGCCTGCCATCTCGGAGATGTGCACGAGGCCCTCAATATTGTCGCCGAGCTCAACAAAGGCACCGAAGCTGACCAGCTTGGTCACATGCCCCTCGATAATCGAGCCGATGGGGAAGTTTTTCACAAGCTGACGCCAGGGGTCCTCGGTCGTCTGCTTCAGGCCAAGCGAGATGCGCTCACGGCTCAAATCGACCTCGAGAACCTGAACCTCCACCTCGTCGCCAACCTTGACGACCTCGGAAGGATGAGAGACATGGTTCCAGGAAAGCTCGCTGATGTGCACAAGCCCGTCAATGCCGCCCAAATCGACAAAGGCACCGAAGTCAACGATGGAAGAGACGGCGCCTTTCAGACGCATGCCCGCGACGAGCTTCTCAAGTATCTCGTTGCGCTCGTTCTTGCGTCCCTCCTCCAGCACAACGCGACGCGAGAGGACAACGTTATTGCGGTTGCGGTCCATCTCAATGACCCGCGCCTCAATGCGTTCGCCCGTAAAGGATTCCAGGTCCTTCACACGGCGCAAATCGACCAGAGAGGCCGGCAGAAAGCCGCGCAGACCGATGTCGAGGATAAGACCGCCCTTGACGACCTCGATGACCTCGCCGACGACGTTTTCTCCCGTGTTGAACTTCTCCTCGATATCAATCCAGGCACGCTCATACTCCGCGCGCTTCTTGGAAAGGATCAGGCGACCCTCCTTGTCCTCCTTCTGAAGCACAAGGGTCTCAATCTTCTCGCCGATGCTGACAAGCTCTGCGGGATCGAGGTCTTTGCGGATGGAGAGCTCGCGCACCGGGATGACGCCCTCCGACTTGAAGCCGATGTCGAGAAGCACCTCATCGTGCTCTATCTTAACAACGATGCCGGTGACGAGGTCGCCCTCATCAAAGTCGGTAATCGTCTCGTCGACAAGCCGCGTGAGCTGCTCATCGTCAATCGGCTCAAGCTCAATCACCGAAGTGTTTTTGATCTCACTCAAAGGTGGACCCCTTTCGTATAGGGGCCCCATCCGTCATGCTCTCCACCACAAACGCGCGTCGTCGAGCGTACACGTGAACATCGGGGCCAACAATACCTTCCCTTCACAGCACCTGTGAAGAATCCGTTGCTAAGTATAGGGTTTATCGCTGTCGCTCACAAGTAAAATGCCGCAGAAAGGCCGCAGCGAGACGGGGAAGATGCGAAAAAGCCGCGAATCGCGCACTAAAGTGACCATGCGGAAGGGGTGCGGAAGGGGTGCGGAAGGGCACTTGGGATTCTGTCGGATGCCACCTACTGGCGGCTGACATCTCGACTTTTGGAGGTTCCGTGGCTGTGTTACACTGTGCACAATTGAAAGACCCGCTAACCCCGTGGGTTAGCGGAGGCTGGGCGATCCTGCGAGCCAGCCTGGTAAGACGGCGAATGCAGGAAGCGAACGAAAATGGGAAACTGGTGAAAGGAGCAGCAATGCCAAGCACCACGCTGACGATACGCTTGAGCCCCGAGGAGAAGGCCTTTATCCGCTCCTATGCCTCGCTTAACCGCAAGACGGTTGCCGCGCTCATGCTTGAATCGGTCATGGACCGCATTGAGGACGACCTTGACCTCAGGCTGTATGATGAGGCGAAGGCCGAGTTTGAGGAAAACCCCGTGAGCTATACGCTCGATGAGGTCGAGCAGGAACTGGGGCTTGCCTGATGTATACCGTGCGCCTGTCTGCGCGCGCAAAGAAAACGCTTGCGAAACTCGACCGGCATATCGCCAGGATGCTGACCGCCTGGATGCGCAAGAACCTGGAAGGATGCCCCGACCCCTTCGCCAAGGGCAAGCCGCTGACAGGCGACCGCAAAGGAGCATGGCGCTACCGTGTGGGCGACTACCGCATCAGAGCCGAGATCCACGGCACGTCGCTTGTAATCCTTGTGCTTGCAATCGGGAACCGCAAGGATATATACGATGCTTAATGCCTGCCTCGCCCGCCTCTCTCAGTTGGGCTGCCCCGGTTGCCTCGCCCGCCTCTCTCAGTGAGGCTGCCCCGGTTGCCTCGCCCGCCTCTCTCAGTGGGGCTGGCCCGGTTGCCTCGCCCGCCTCTGATGTTGATGGCGATGATGGATGTCCGGCTTGTGCGGATGTCTGTGGATGAGCTGCTCATGGGTGTGCAGATGACTGTGCTCGCCGATACAGACCGGCTCATGGCTGTGCAGATGGTGCTCATCGTCGTGGCGATGCCGGTGGTCATGGGTCTGGGGCTCATGGGTATGCAGATGCTCGTGGCGCTCAAAGACGGCGAGGTAGACCCCTGCGGCAATCAGACCCAAAGCCAGGGCAAAGGCCACGGTCAGCCTGTCTCGGAAGATGACGAAGGAGAGCAGGGCGGAGATAAACGGCGCGAAGCTGGTGTAGGCCGAGGCACGGGCGGCGCCCACACCACGCTGCACGCGAATGACGAGGTAGTTGCCCAGGCCAAAGGAGATGGCGCCCAGAAGCAGGCCCAGGGGAACATACTCGGGACTCAGAACCTTTTCTCCCAGCACCAGGGAAAGACTCAGGGCTCCCAATCCGGTAAAGGCGCTTTTGATCATGACAATCTGCAGGGGGTCTTTAACCGAGATCATCCGCGACAGGTTGTTGGTCAGGCCCCAGATGCAGGCCGACAACAAGACCATCAGTGAGCCCGGGTTAAAACTAAAGGCCTCAAACCCTTCCCAGGTGAGCAGGATGCTGCCCGCCGTTATGGTCGCAATCGCCACCCAGAGGCGCCCTCCGATAGCTTCTTTGAAGAAGAGCATGGCAAAGAGCGCGGTCGTGACAAACTCAAAGTTATGCAGCAGTGAGGAGTTTGCGGGCGACGTCATGGAAAGCCCCACCATATAGCAGACAGGCGCTACCGTATCGCCTATCAAAATGCCCAGGAAAGGTGCTCGGTCCTCCTTCATCAGCGGCGTCTCCAGGCGCGTTTTGCCCCGCCAGCGCTCCCAGAGTTTTGCCAGACCTGCCCACAGACAGGCTCCCAGATACATAAGCGCCGCCAACAGAACAGGCGGCAGGCCTCCCATCAGGAGCTTATTGCCCGGTGTGGAGAGGCTGAAGGCCAGGGTGGCAATTCCGGCCAGGACAAGCGCGCGGCGCTGTTCGCTTAACGTACCCATGACCGAGCATGCTCTGCAAAGGATTTGGCCTCATCCTCACTGGTGCAATCGACAAAGAGGAACACGCCGTCCTGGGGGATGTTGTCCATCAGCCGGATAGCCTGTTCTGGTGAGAGGTCGGGTATCACCACTTTGATTCGCTCGAGGGCCTGTTGGTAGAACTCATAGATATGCGGCTGATTGTAGTCGATGACCTTCCTGCCCTGGGAATCCAGGCGATGCGTCGGCCCCCAGATGATGGAGTGCAGGCGCGGCACCTGTAAAACGCAGGGCAGGAGGCGCAGGTAGGTATCACCGTCCATGCCGTAAAAGACGCGCGGCAGGGCTGCCGACTCCAGGGTCAGAGCGGGCAGGGATACCTGCTCAAAACATTGGGGAGAAAGCATCACCGAAAGCTCGCTGAATACCGGGAACCAATCCTGGTCGTTGACCAGGGGCAGTTCGGCCGGAATGTAATCCTGATAGCGACGCAACTGGGCCAGGTTCTCGCGGCGCAGCTCATCCAGCAGGCCGGCAAGCCAGGCCAGCTGGCGCGAGACCCGCTCGGGCTCAAAGAGTATATCTTCCAGCAGGGCGCCGCGCTCATAGAGAGAAGCGAGACTGTCCAGGCTCCCACCAAAATCGGCCAAAGCCACCAGGTAGCGTCCGCAGGCCCGCTCCAGAAGCGTCTGAGTGAGCTGGCGATATGCCTGGTAGAATTCCGTATCCCGCCTGATCTGCAAGGCGAAGACCGACTCCGGGTCCGCAGAGGGCCACTGGTCATACCAGATGGTCTGCTCCCGCAACTCATAGGGCCGGCCCAGCAGCGCGGGCAACATGCCCGGCCCAAAGTCCAGCATGGCTACCGGCACGGCATCGAGGCCAAACCAGGTTCCCTCTAAGGCATTCTCGATAACCTGGACGCGATAATCGACATCCAGCCACTGTTGATGCAGGTCTCGAGGAGGAGGCGCGGCCACCCTGTCATCGCGGGGTGCGTTAATCGAGATGTAGGCCCCTTCTCCTGCGTATTTGGGCCCCCAGAAGCGGCGATGTCTGCGCAGACGCTCTGCGAACTGCGCATCGTCTAAGAGCATGACAGTCCCCTCGGTCGTCCCGACGCCCTCGGCATCAGATATACTCGCCGCTTTGCGCCGGGATGACATCGGTGGCGATGATGAAGCGACGCATGGCGTTGACCAAAAACTGCTTGCCGCGCTCGGTCTTTGGGTCGTGAAAGAAGTCCGCCGTGGGCCCCTGTTCACTGATCATGCCGTCGTCGAGAAGAACAATCTCATCGGCCACGTCATAGGCAAAACCAATCTCGTGCGTCACCAGCAACATCGTGTTACCGCCTTTTGCCAGATCCCTGATGCACTGCAAAACATCTTCGGCCAGTTCTGGATCAAGGGCCGAGGTTGGCTCATCGAAGAGAAGCACCTCGGGCTTTAAGGCCAGGGCCCGCGCGATGGCCACCCGCTGCTGCTGACCGCCTGACAGTTGCGAAGGAAATGCCTTGAGTTTATCAGTCAGTCCGACAACCTCCAAAACCTCTTCCGCCTGCCGTATGGCTTCTGCTTTTGCAATGCCACGGGCGTCGGTCAGCCCGATAGTCACATTTTTCAGGACATTGAGGTTTTTGAAAAGGTTGAACTGCTGAAAGACCATGGCCGTCTTGGTGCGCAGCTTAAAGATGTCAGAGGCGCTCGCCGCACTCGCATCCACCCGAACATCATCGATCTCGATAGTGCCGGCTTCCGGACGCTCCAGAAAGTTTATGCAGCGCAAAAGCGTGGATTTACCCGAACCCGATGGGCCGAGGATAGCCACCACCTGGCCTTTGTGCACCTCCAAATCGACACCCTTCAAGACCTTATGGGCGTCAAAGGATTTTTCCACACCGACAAGCTTGATCATTGTGCCAGACTCCTCCTTGAACGGCTCAGACGGTATTCAACGATTCTGAATATCAGTTCGACGATGATGCAGACCACCCAATAGATAATCGAGACGGCAAAATACGCCTCCAGGTAACGCAGCGAGCGCGCCCCGACGATTCTTGCCATTCCCATCACATCCACGACAGTGACCGTAAAGGCCAGGCTGGAATCCTTGATAAGACCCAACAGGGAGTTACCGAGATTGGGCAGGGCATTGAGGGCGGCCTGCGGAAAGACGACCTTGAGCATCACCTTCAGGGGGCCAAGTCCGATGGATTCTGCGGCCTCCAGCTGTCCTCGATCCACCGATTCGATGGCCGAGCGAATCAATTCCGAGCTATAGGCCGAGGTGGCAATGCTCAGAGCAACGATGGCAAAGGCCTCGGGTGGCAAAAGATTGAAGTCATACGACCAACCGGGATTGATCAGGGTACCAATCTGCTGAATCAGCCAGGGCAGGCCATAAAAGACCAGGAGCAGCTGCACAACGGTGGGCGTACCGCGAATGAAAGAGACGTAGACGATACAGATCTGATTGATGACGGGCACCCTGTAGATACGGATAAGGGCGATGCCAATTGCCAGCAGGGTACCCAGGAACATGGGTACCAGCGAGATGACCAGGGTCACCGGCAGGCGTTCGGCAATCACGCCGATTATCTGTAGCATGTAGCCCAGATCAAGTTCTTTGATCACGCGAGAACCCCCAACATCTATCGCGCCTTCTGTCCGGCTCCGGCGCTCCCTTCAGCGGGCCTGCTCAGCAGACCTGCGCCCCTGAAGCCGGACAGAAGAACTTCGATTGGCTCAACGACGCGGCGTAAAGTCCTGCTCCAGCCACTGCTCAGAGAGTCTTGTGATGGTGCCGTCCTCAATTAACTCGATGATGATGGGGTCGAGGAGTGCCTTGAGCTCCAAACCGTGATCATTTTTGGGCAAAACGACGGCAATGGGTTCGGTTGCAACAGGCTCACCGACAATCTCAACCTCCAGGTTCAACTCCTTGATATACGCGCGGGTCATGACGGGGTCCTCAACGACCGCCACAACCTGCTCGTTGACGATCTGCTCAAATTCCTGCACGGTGTCATAATCGGCGTAGACGATCTCGATGGGATTGTCCGGGTGCTCGCTGTTGTAGTTTTCCAGAATCTGCGAATAGGAGCTGCCCGGCTGCCCGGCCACTCGCTTGCCAGCCAGGTCGTCCAGCGATTGAACCTCCTGATTTCCCTTCTTGACCACAATCACGCTCTGGGCGGTAAAGTAGGGTTCTGAGAAGTAGTAGGATTCCTCGCGTTCGGCGGTTACCGCCATCTGATCGATCATCATGTCAAAACGACCGGCGGCAACACCGACCAGGCCGCTGTCTGAAGACATGACGTGCTCGATGGTATAGCCCGCAAGACGGGCGTCCAGCTCCCGGACGAACTCGGCGTCCAGGCCATTGAGCGTGCCATCCGTATCCAGGAAGGTAAAGGGCGGGTAATCATTTTGGGTGGCGTTGTAAAGAACCGTATCGCCAGGTTCGACAGGAGCCCCACTTGGATAATTGCCGCTGGCGGTAACCCCGGCAGCCTCTTCATTGCTCGCCTGTCCGCTGGAACAGCCAGCCAGAGCCAGGCCTGCACCCGATGCGGCGGCAACGATACCGAGCTTCACAAAACTGCGGCGCGATAGAGACGACTTCTCCATGTTCCCTCCCATGTCTGATTTTACTACTTAACTTATATGTTTTATAAGTTTTCTAGCGGCAAGTATAGGGGGAGCTGCGAACGCTGTCAAGTTGTCGCGCGGAAGCGTCGCTGAGAAAGCGAGAAACAGGCCGTTGAGAAGCCTTCGTGCAGGGCGTTGAGAAGAGACGGGGAGGAATCAGGGGCCGATGCGAACCACAGGCGCGTAGCCAAGAAGCAGTTTTTTTGTCGCGTCACTTTTTTGAAAGTGTATCGAGAGGGCGTCACCTTCAATCGCAACGACCACTCCCCTGCCAAATATCTTGTGATCAACCTCGTCTCCGACCGAGAAGACGACCTGCTCTCGCGGGGTATGTGCGGCCATGCGTTCCTTCCGTGACCCCGAGCCGAATATGCCGTGGCGATCGCCGCGCTTCTCCCAGCCGAATCCCTGCAGGCCCTGTGAGCCAACGCCGCTTGTTCGAAGCAGTTCGGTTGGCAGTTCGGCCACAAAGCGTGAACACGGGTTTGCCTGCGCCCTGCCAAAAAGGTTGCGGGTCTGTGCATGGGACATACAAAGGAGTTCACGGGCACGTGTGATGGCCACATAGGCCAGGCGCCGCTCCTCCTCAACACCGCTCTCTCCCTCAAAGGCGGCGACATGCGGAAAGAGGGATTCCTCGAGCCCGGCAATGAAGACGATGGGGAACTCAAGGCCTTTTGCGGAATGCATGGTCATGAGGGTCAGGTAGTCATCACCCACGCCAAGCGTATCGAGGTCTGAGCGCAGCGCAAGCCATTCCATGAAGGAGATAAGCTGCAGGTCGGCCCCGGCCGCACCCTCGTCGCCCTCATCGGCCCCGGCCGCATCCGCCGTGGCGCCGTCACCCCCTGTGATGCCACCCGCGCCTGCACCTGTGCCGCCACCCGCGCCTGCATCTGTGCCGCCACCCGCACCTGCGCCCTCATCGGCCCCGGTCGCCTCGTCGTCCTCATCCTCCTGATGCGTCTGGTCGTACTCCCCTGCAACGCCAAAAAACTCCCGGATGTTCTCAATGCGACCCCGCGCCTCATCGCTCTGCTCGGCCTCAAGCGCGGCGATAAGCCCGCTTTTCTCAACAAGCATCTCCACAATGCTGCGCAGCTCGCCCCGATAGCCTCGCGCATCCTTTATCAGTTGACAGAACTGCGCAAGCTCACCGCGCGCTCGGACGGGCAGAGACGATGAGGCGCTGATGTGCTCAGCGGCCTCCATGAAGCTCAGATTTTCCTCGATGGCCTTTGCGGTGATAAGATCAATCGCCTTTTTGCCAAGGCCGCGTTTCGGCGTATTTATCACCCTGCGCGCCGCGAGGTCATCCAGCGGATTGACGACAAGCTTCAGGTAGGCCATGACGTCACGTATCTCCGCACGGTCAAAAAAGCGGGTGCCTCCCACAATACGATAGGGCACCCCGGCACGCAGGAGCATATCCTCAAGGATGCGCGACTGGGCATTCGTGCGATAGAAGACGGCAAACTGGCGATACCCTCTCCCCTCACGATGCAGGCGCTCGACCTCCGAAGCGATCCAGCGACCCTCGTCGCGCTCGTCCGCGGCCTGGTAGACGGCGATGTTCTCGCCGCGCGCACCCTCGGTGTAGAGTCGTTTTGCCTTGCGGTTGGCGTTGTGTGCAATCAGGGCATTGGCCGCCTCAAGGATGACCGAAGTCGAGCGGTAGTTGCGCTCAAGACGTACGACCTTCGCGTCGGGATAATCTTCCTCAAATTCGAGAATATTGCGAACATCGGCCCCGCGCCAGGAGTAGATGGATTGGTCGTCATCGCCCACCACCATCAGATTACGGTGCGCCTGAGCCAGCAGGGTGCTGATCCGATACTGGGCGTGGTTCGTGTCCTGATACTCGTCTACCAGGAGGTAACGGAAGCGCCCCTGATACGCTGCGAGCACGTCGGGGTTATCGCGCAACAGGAGCCAGGCGCCTAACAGCAGGTCGTCAAAGTCCATCGCATCCGCGCGGCGCAGACGCTCCTGGAGCGCCTGGTAGAGACGGGCCGCAAGACGCAGGTGGCTGGTATCGGCCCGCGCCGCAAACTCCTCAGCGGTCAGAAGCTCGTTTTTTGCGTTTGAAATGGCCGCGCGCATGCCGTTTATCGGGAATTGCCGCGTATCGATGTTTTCCTGCGCGTACAGCTCCCTGAACAGGCGCTTTGAGTCGTCCTCGTCATAGATGGAGAAGTTGCGCGTGTAGCCCAGTCTGTCGGCATCTCCGCGCAGGAGACGGACGCACATGGCGTGAAAAGTCTGCACCCACATGCCCCGCAGACCATGCTCAAGCAGGCCCGCGAGTCGCTCGCGCATCTCGGCGGCAGCCTTGTTCGTGAAGGTGATGGCAAGTATCTGGTAGGGCGAGACGCCAAGGTTGCGCACGAGATGCGCGATGCGATAGGTCAGCACCCGCGTCTTGCCGGAGCCCGCGCCGGCAAGCACCAGTAAGGGGCCCTCGGTCGTCTCAACCGCTTCTCGCTGAGCGGTGTTTAAGGAATCAAGGTCAAGTGACATCCCCGCAAAGACCATCCTTCAGACGATCGTCTTGCCGATGGCGGCCGCTATCACCCGTAGCTCGTCCAGAAGCGCGGCAAAGGCGTCCAGGGTCAGCTGCTGAGGCCCATCGGATTTGGCCTGCTGGGGATTGGGGTGCACCTCAATCATCAGCGAATCGCAGCCTGCCGCTATCGCGGCCTTGGCAAGTGAGGGGATCAGGTCAACCTGGCCAGCCGGATGTGAGACATCCACACAAATCGGCAACAGGGAGCGTTTGTGGATGACCGGAACCGCAGCAATGTCGAGCGTAAAACGTGTCGCGGTCTCAAAGGTGCGCAGACCTCGCTCGCAGAGCATGACGTTCGGGTTGCCGCCCTGTGTAAGATATTCAGCAGCCGAGAGCCACTCGTCTATCGTCGCGGCCATGCCGCGCTTAAAAAGCACCGGGGCGTGGCGCGTTGCCGTCGCCGCGCTGACGCTTTTGAGCAGTTCGAAGTTTGCCATGTTGCGGGTGCCAATCTGCAATGCGTCCACATAGGAAAGCACCAGGTCGATGTGCGCCGTATCCATGACCTCGGTCAGGGTGCGAAGATTATGACGCCTGCCGCTCTCGGCAATCAGTCGCAGACCCTCCTCACCAAGACCCTGAAAGGAATACGGGCTGGTACGGGGCTTAAAGGCGCCGCCTCGAATCCAGTGCAGGCCGAGTGTAGCCAAAGTTGAGGCAACCTGTTCCATCTGCTCGGCGTCCTCGATGGAACACGGGCCGGCAAGCATGGTGATGGTGCCTGGTTGGTGATAGGGCACGTAGGTCATCCGCGCATCTCCTTCGCAACGCGGAGGATGGATTCCCAAATCGTCCGCAGGTCATCTGAGTACAACGGACCGTGATTATAGCTTGCAAGCCGCGCGAATATCTCCTCCTCGCGCTTTGGGTCGTACAGACCAAGCTGCGACTGCGATTTGAGCGCACGTATCGCAAGGGACTTCTCAGCTCGCTGGTTGAGAAGCGCAACGATATGCTCGTCGATGCCGTCTATCTCCGATCGCAGGTCTTCTATATCCTGCAAGGCCTGATTCTCCGCCGTCATAGCGTCTCCCTTTTGGGTCGGGTTGTGGACAGGGCATAAAGCGTGGAGACATTCAGTCTACCACGTATGGCGCCTCTGGGCAGCCGCCAGAGACGAGCGGTTGGACACACCCGCATCATCCGCTCGAAGCCCCCTTGTCCGGCGTACGCAACCACTACTTCCAGGAGTCGGGAAGCTGGCCGTAGCCGTTCATGGCGATGTGCAATGAATAAACCGGTGCCTCGCGTGCGCCTGCCTCGCGTGAGGCAGGCGCACGTCCCCTCCTATCTCACTTCCACTGCCAAGCGAGGCCGTCGTAGCCCTCCATGCCGGTGCGGTTCGTGAAGGTCTGTCCTGACCCGTACGGGGTACCCAGACTGGTTATCAACGTGCCGTCCGCAAACGTGGGCTGAGGGGTGACATCGGTCACGGGGGTGCTCACATAGAAGGTATGCCACCAGCTGTGATTCTGATTGATCAGAACAGCGCCCCCCAAGCTCTTAAAGCCGTTACCCAGAGTGAAGAACGAGAGGTCGGTGAAGCTTGGGCAGTTGTTCCAGGTATATTCCATGAAGTATGTCGCAGCGTTGGTGGGCATCCAGTTCGTGGTATCGATCATGACAGGCGAGGTGAGGCTGGTGCAGTTATTCCAGGTCTCGCGCATAAAGCCTCCCATGATGGTGCCCGTGATGTTCCAGTGTCCGGTTTCCGGTACGACCGCCTCGGTGAGGCTGGTGCAGGAGCCCCAGGTGCCGTACAGGAAGCCATCGCCGGTGTTCCCTGAGACGCTCCAGTTGGAGGTGTCCGGCACGGCCGCCTCGGTGAGGCTGGTGCAGAATTGCCACGTTCGCTCCAGGAATGATGTGGTGTCGAGGTTTGCGACCGTCCACCCGGAGGTGTCGGGCACGACGGCCTCGGTGATGGGGCAGGAGGTCCAGGTAAAGCTCAGGAAGTTGCGACCGACGGAGCCTGAGACCGTCCACCCGGAAGTGTCGGGCACGACAGCCTCGGTGATACCACTGCCGCCCCAACTCCGGTTCATGAAGTATGTTCCGACGGAGCCTGAGATCGTCCACCCGGAGGTGTCGGGTACGACGGGCGTGGTGAGGCTGGTGCAGCCCTCCCAAGTGCTGTTCAGGAAGGATCCCCCGACAGAGCCGCTCACGCCCCAGTCGGACGTATCGGGCACGACCGCCGTGGTGAGGTCGGAGCAAAACTCCCAAGTGCCGAACATGAAGGATGCCGGGATATCGATGAGGCGCCAGCTGGAGGTGTCCGGTAGGTCCGCCGAGGTGAGGCTGGTGCAAGCGCGCCAGGTGTAGACCATGAAGTGTTCGCCAAGACTGGTGACCTCCCAGCTGGAGTTGTCTGGTATGCTCGCCTCGATGAGGCTTGTGCAGCCATACCAGGTGCTGTGCATGAAATTCAAGCCGACGGATTGGACGGCATAGTCAGACGCATCCGGAGTCACGGCCCTCGTGAGGTTCTCGCAACCGGCCCAGACGCCGTGCAGGTAGTCATCGCCTGTCTCGGTGGCACTTTGCAGGAAGCCTTTGGCAGGCATATGCACGACCTCTTGAATCTTTGCTCTGTTCTCAACGGAGCCAACGCTGAAGGCGCGCGCCCACTGGAAGGGGGACGTGGTGTCGTGCGGGGTGATGATGATGGTGTAGGTGCCAGGCGTCGTGTAGGTGTGGGGAATATTTGTGGCTCCGTTGCCTGCGGCCGTCGGGTCGCTCTCCTGTTGCGGGGCGCTGCTGTCTCCCCAGTTGATGTCCCAGTCATAGGGGGCTACAGTGCCTGTGGCACTGTAGCCTGCGGTGGAGACGGCGAAGTCCTCGTCTGCGGTGGTGGTTTGGACCGTAAAGATGAGAGCCTCAATCGATTTCCATTGGGCGTAGAGGGTCTGGGGGGCGGTTATGGTAACGGAGGTGGTGGCGGTTACAGGTGTGCCTGAGCCATCCGCTTCGGTATTCCACTCCTCGAAGTCATAACCGATGCGCGAAGGTGTGGGAAGGGTGCCGTAGGTATCATCGTAGGTGACAGTCTGGTCTGCGGGTGCCGGGCCATCCCCTCCGTTGACATCAAAGCTCACGGTATAGGTGTCAGCTTCCCACTGGGCATAAAGCGAAACTCCGTAGCCAAGCGGGTCAATGTCATCTCCCGGCTCATAGGTTTGGCCACTGCCGTCTCTGACGGTGCTCCAGTAATCGAGGTGATAGCCCGTCGGGGCAGAAAAGTCGGTGATACCACCAAGGCTGGGGACGGTATAGGCGCTTGCAAAGAGCCGGTCTTCGTCGGTAAAGGTCGTGGTGTCTAAATCGTCGTGGTTTTGGTAGTAGGTCACATCAACATCGCCTTTGGGCGACCAGATGGCATAAAGTTCCGTGTCAGCCGTTATGGCAACGGTGTCACCTGCCCCGATGGTCGTGCCTGAGGCATCCGGTTCGCTATTCCAGCCATCGAAGTTATAACCCGCTCGCTCAGGGTCGGGAAGTATGCCGTAGGCATCATCAAAGGTAACCTGTTTGGCTGATGGATCAAGGCCACTGACTGTATCTGCGGTGTTCTTGTCAAAGGTAAGGGTATAGGTCTTTGGCTCCCAGATGGCATAGAGCGTCTGGTCGGCTGACGTGGCAACAATGCTTGTGCCTGTTATGGACGCACCTGAGCCATCCGGTGCAGTGTTCCAGCCTTCAAAGTCATAGCCGGTACGCGAAGGGGCAGGAAGTGTGCCATAGGGACTGCCATAGGTGACAGGCTTTGACAAAGGGTCAAGGCCGCTTACTGTATCTGTGGTGTTCTTGTTAAAACTTACCGTATAGTCCTCTTCTTCCCACTGGGCATAAAACTCAGAGTCCTCCGTTATCTTTACGGTATCGCCCGGCTCTATGCCATCGCCTGTGCCGTCTGCTTCGGTGTTCCATTCCTCAAGGTCATAGCCCGGGCGCGTGCTCTCGGGAAGCGGGCCGTAAGGGTCATCGAAGGTGACCACCATGAAGGGGGGAACCGGCTCGGTGGCATCCGGGGCGTTTGCCTCAAACTCCACCGTATATTCGTTTGGCTCCCACTGGGCATACAGCGTGCTGTCCTTGCCAGGCACCAGGTTTTCTCCTGGCAGATACGGCGTGCCTGAGCCATCAGGTCTGCTGTTCCACTCTCTGAAGTGATAGCCCACGCGCTCGATGCCTATCTCCTCAGGGCCGGGCACCGGGATGGGCTGGCCGGGTACGATAAAGTCTGTGACCGTACCGTCTCCGCCATTGGAATCAAAGTCAAAGGTGAAGTTTTGGCTTGTCTCAATACGCAGCTTTACGGCATAGCGCCCCGCAGGGGTAGCAGGCGATGCCTTGGCAGAAAGGTAGAGACTTACACCTTTTTGTGCGCCATCGGTGCTCTGTGCAAAAAGCAGCGCCTCGCCTGAGGGCAAGGCGGCCCAAAGACGGTTGTCTGGGGCTGTATTTTTTGCAGGCGCATAGCCTTCGCCAAAGCCGTTTATGACGGTGTTTTTCTTTGAGGGCTCAGGGTTTGAGGCAAGCGCAAAGCCCACAGCACCCTCCTTTAAGGGCAGGGGGGCGACAAGCGTGCCTTCGGTTGTGCCAAAGCCATTTTCGATACACAGCAGATAGACAGAGCTTCCATGCTCAAAGGAGCCGTCTAAGGCGATGGGTATCTCGATGGTGGATTGTACGGATGCGGTGCCTGTTGTGTGGAGGTCTATCTCATAGGCTCTGTTTGCAGCCTGGGCAGTAGACGAAATGCCCCCCCCCCCCCGCCGCAATTGCAAGCACCAGGAGGAGCAGGGAGACGAAGTGGCTTCGATGGGTGGTGGTCTTTGCGTTTGTCTTTGCGTTGGTCTTTGAGGGGGCTGTTGCATGTGCCCTTGCATGTGCGCCCCTGCCCGCAGGCACCCTCTGGCCTCTCATAAACAGGAAGGCGGCACAGGCAGCCAATACGAGGGCAAGGACGATAAAGAGCGGGCCTATCATATCACCAGCGGAGGGAAGCCCTCCTCCAGATGCTCCCTGCAACACGTTGATAATGACGTCGATGTCTTGAGTCAAAATAAGCCCCTCTCTCGCAACCCCATCCAGGTACGCACCCGCTTTCGCGTTTTTACGTTGCTGGGAATTCTAGCACAAGGTTGGCACTGACGGCACGAAATTGCCGAATTCAGGGTTTCATTCTATCCGGACGTCGTATCCTGCTGCCATATCCCCCGTCACCCCTGGAGACCGGCGAGAATATCACCTGGAGAAAAACTCATCCCTGCCCGCCATCTTTCTGCGCGCGCCCACGTTTCCCCTCAGCTCTTGGCGGCCAGCTCCTCTTCGGCGAGGGCCAGGCGCGTACTGCTGCGGATGGCAAGGTCGAGAGGCGCGTCGCTTGCCGCGAGGGCGGCTCTGAGCAAGACATCGGGGCGAATTGAGCCCTGCGGCCCGGAGCGCAGGGTCATGGCGACCTGATAGCGCCCCTCCGCCTCCTCAGAAGCGCAGAAGCAGGGGGCTGCCACAAGCCCTGCCCTGAGGTCGTAGGTCTTGCGCTGCTCCCTGCGTCCCTTCTTTCGTTCAATGGTCACTTCGCCGGTCTCAAGCAGACGCGCCAGACCCTGCTTGAGAAGAAAGAGCGGCTCGGTCGCAGCCCCGGCTGCAACGCCTGCCGCCGCGCCGGCCTCAGCTGCAGCGCCCACCCCTGCGCCCGCCCCTGCGCCGGCCTCGGCCGCAGCGCCCACTGCCTCGGGCGCACTCGCCTCTGCCATCGCCCCTCTCCCAAGCTGTATCTCGAGGGAATAGTCTTCGATAACGTGAGTCGCCGCAAGCCCTTTGGCTTTGGGGTCAACATAGGTGACCTCGCGTATCTCAAGGCCCGGCACGGTGGCGCGGCGCAGGGCATGCAGCGCAGGCTCGGCCTTCACATACTCCGTAAGCCAGACATCAAAGAGTTCGCCGAGGCCCCGTGTGCCAACCGGAAGCGCCGGGCCCGGCGCGTGACGCATATGCGCGGAAAACCCCTGAGTGACCGCAAAGGGAAGACCGGAACGACGAATGAGACGCTCAAGGGCACGGACCAGTTCGAGGTGCGAGAGATAGGCGAGACGGCCCGTCTTCGCGTAGCACATCCTCAGGCGAAACGTCGCCTCAGCCATGTCGCTCACCTGCCAGGTCGTTCGCGGTGCCAAGCGCGGCACAACAGCCGCAGTCCGAACAGGAGGCAAGGGTGCAGTCCTCAGTCGTCTTCTCCTCCATCGCGCGCGTATGCTCCTCTAAAAGCCATGCCTCCTCAACGCCCATGAAGATATGGCGCCAGGGAAGCGGACTTCCCGGCTCAAAAGAACGTTCAGCCGCATCCGCGAGACTGAGGCCAAGCGATCTCGCGGCATCCTCCCAGAGCTCCCCGTCAAATATCTCGGTCCAGGCGTCAAAATGGGCACCGCGCCTGAAGGCCGCCTCTATCAACTTGCTCCCCTCTCGTCCGGCCCGAGCGAGCACCGCCTCGATACGAGAAGACGTCGGGTCATGCCAGCGCAGGTCTATTCCCTTATGCAGGCCAGCAGTACGCAGCAGGCCTATCCTGCGCTCCAGTTCGGCCATCGGGGTCTGCCCGCACCATTGGAAGGGAGTCTGTGCCTTTGGCACGAAGACGGCGACGCTGAGGCTCATCCGCACATTGCCTCGCTGGCGCTCGGGGACCGCGTCCTTGGCCGCCGCATACGCCCGGTTCGCCAGACTGACGATGCCGAGCACATCCTCATCGCGCTCGCCGGGCAAGCCAATCATGAAGTAGAGTTTGCAGCGACGCCAGCCTGCCCGAAAAGCCCGAGTCAGCGCGTCGAGCACGTCCTGCTCGCTGACGTTCTTGTTGATCACATCGCGCATTCGTTGGGTGCCGGCTTCGGGTGCGAAGGTCAGGCCCGCCTTCTTCTCGCCTGCCACAAGCTGCGCCATCTCAACTCCAAAGGCATCGAGGCGCTGCGAGGGCAGACTGACGCCAACGCCGCTGCCCTCAAGCATGCGGTTCAGGCGTCGCAGCAGCTCCTCGATACCCGAATGATCCGTCGTAGAAAGCGAGGTCAGCGAGACCTCGTCAAAGCCCGTGCAGGCCAATCCCTCGGCAACGGCGGCAACAATCGTGTCCACGCGGCGCTCACGGACTGGACGGGTCGCCATGCCCGCCTGACAAAAACGGCAGCCGCGTGCGCAGCCGCGTAAGACCTCAACGGTAAAGCGGTCATGCGCGACCTCCGCATAGGGCACAATCGCGCGGGTGATGACGGGCCAGTGCTCAAAATCGGCAAGAATCCGTTTCTCAAGACGTCTGGGAATGCCCCTGACAGAAGGCAGCAGTGCGCCTGTCTCATGGTCGAAGCGATAGAGAGAGGGGACATAGACACCCGGTATGCCTGCGAGCGCCTCAAGGAGCTCCGCACGCGTCGCGTCGCGTTCGATGCAGGCGCGATGGGCGGCGATAATCTCGCCGATGAGCTCCTCTCCCTCCCCAAGGGCAATCGCGTCAAAGAATGCCGCGAACGGCTCAGGATTGCTGGCGCAGGGGCCACCACCTATGACAAGCGGCCGCAGGCCCGCGCGCTCGGCAGAACGCAGAGGGATACCGGCGAGGTCGAGGGCCTCAAGGATATTGGTCGCCGCAAGCTCGTGGGGCAGGGTGATTCCCAGCAGCTCAAAGGTGGCAAGCGGCGCAAAACTTTCCAGGGAGAACAGGGGGATGTGCTGCTCCCGCATCAGATGCGCAAGATCCACCCACGGCAGAAAGGCGCGTTCGGCCGAGCAGCCCGCGAGGCGCCCTATCGCGTCGTAGAGAACCGCGATAGCCTGGTTTGCCTGCCCAATCTCATAGGTGTCAGGATAGAGAAGGGCAGCGTGGTAACCGTCCTCAACAGCAGGAGCGGCATTATGCTCGTGGCCGATATAGCGTGACGGGCGTTCGACTGAGGACAGGAGTGGCTCGATACGCTCCCAGAGGGAGGGCCTGCTCATACGGACGCGACCTTCGCCCGGCGCTCCTGCAGCCCTTTGTCAAGGCCTGCAGCGATACGGCGCACATCGCCGCCCTGGCTGAAGAACAGAGCGGCCGCCTTGCCCAGGGCGAAGGTCGCGCTGTAGGCGACAGCAGCCTTCACCGCCCAACCGAACAGAGGGAGGGCACCGACGAGGCGACGCGCCAGGGCGCGAAACCCCAGGCCTCCTGCCAGCAGCACGGCAAGCTCCCTCAGACGCGTATGGTCCATCGGCATATCGTAGGCGGCGGCAATCTGCAAAACCATCTTCACCTGGTTCAGGGTCAGAATGGGCAGGTCGGCCCCGGGAATGAAAAAGGCTGCGGCGACAGCCGCGTTTTGCAGGGAGGTCGCCTGGATGCGGTCAGAGACGTAGGCCTGCCTGACAAAGGACAGATTTCGCGCCAGGGCAGGCGCAAGGTCGGGCAGACGACGCACAATCCAGGCGCCCAGGCGCACGAAGAGCGCGGTAAGCGCACGCTCATCCTCCTCGGCAGTAACAACGCCGCTCGCACCGCCCTCGCCCGCACCCCCGGCGCCCCCGGCCGCAGCACCCTCGCTCGCACCGCCCTCAACGCCGGCGGCGCCCCCGGCCGCAGCACCCTCGCTCGCACCGCCCTCATCGCCGCCAGCGCCACCCTCGCCCGCACCCCCGGCGCCCCCGGCCGCAGCAACAGGAAGCGCGATAAGCGCACGGGGGTCGAGCAGCTCGCGGTGCGCACCTGCAAGGGACTCGAGCAGGCCCGCATCGCGCGTCACAATAACCGCGGGAATCTCTGCCCTGAGCGCCTCAAGCATCACGGCAAACGTCGCCGGTGCGTCGTTTGCAATAACGATTACCAGGTCGCAGTCCGCCACAGAAACATGCGCCGTCTCACGATAGGGCACCAGGCGTATCTTCAACATCTCAGAGGCGGGGCGCAGCTCCCGTTTTGCGACTGCCAGCAGGGCCTCGTCTATCCCCTCATCGACAAAGACATCGAGCAACAGGGGCTTTGCGCTCTCCTCAGACGCCACGCCGAGGGCCGCAGTAAGGGCCCTGGGGCTTACCGGAAGCCCCCGTCTCTTCTTTGCAGCAGCAGACATCGCAGTTCTCCGATCGTGTAGCTACGAGGGTCGAGTCGAGCGGTGTGACCAGACAGACAGGATCAGCCCCAGTGCCATGAAGTTCACGACCATGAAGGAGGAGCCATAGCTGACGAAGGGCAGCGGTATCCCGGTAATCGGCATCAGGCCGCAGCTCATGCCGATGTTTTCCAGTATCTGAAAGACCCACATTCCCAAAATGCCAATGATGGCAAGCGAGCCGAAGAACTCCTCAGAACGCAGCGCCGCCCAGATGCTCAGGCCGATAAGGGCCGCGTAAAGAAGAATTAGCCCCAGGCAGCCCACAAAGCCAAGTTCCTCAGCCAGCACGCAGAAGATAAAATCCGTTGGCGCCTCCGGCAGAAAGCCAAGACCGGACTGGGTGCCCAGGCCAAGCCCCTTGCCAAACAGCCCGCCGGAACCGATGGCAATCTTGGCCTGCTGGACATTATAGCCCACACCCGAAGGATCAAGATCCTCATCCATAAAGACCAGCAGACGGTTTTTCTGGTACTGCTTGAGAAAGACGTCGTGCCCCGCCGCCTGATCGAGGAGAGGATCGATAAAAAAGGCAAGCAGGATAAGCGCCACGAGCGCCAGAAGGGTCAGCACGAGCCACTTCCAATCGGCACCGCCCGCGAACAGGATGGCCGCGCCGATGGCAAAAAGAACCATGCCGGTCCCAAGATCTGGCTGGAGCATGATGAGGACGATTGGGATGAAGAGAATGAGCAGGCAGCGCAGGTAATCCTTCACTGTGGGTATCCGTCCCCCATATCGAGAGACAAGCGCCGCCATCATCACAATGGTCACGAGTTTTGCCAACTCGCCGGGCTGAAGTTGCTGGTCAAAGATGTTCACCCAACTTCGAGCCCCATTGATTGTCACTCCGATAAAGGGCAACAGGGGCGAGATGATCAGTATGATGTCAAGGACAAGGAGCGGGGCAAACCAGGCGGAAAAGCGCCGATAGTCGACACGCCAGAAAATGAGGAGCAAAACGACGCCGATGACGATGCCCATCGTCTGTCGCCTGAAGGAGTACTCTGGCGACCCTGCGATGGCGGAGCCCACGACGAGGAGGCCATAGCCACTAAGCGCCGCAATGGTCGCGAGCAGAGGGATGTTCGCCAGTCCGATGATCCGGCGCAGGTGACTTGAGAAGGCGCCGGGGGCGGCGAGCGGCTTGGGGCTTTCCATGCGCGGAGTAATCGCCATTTAACGCTCCCGGCTTCCCTCAGAGACAATGATCTCCCCCAGATCAACGCCGTAGAGGGCGGCGAAGGTGTACTCGACCCCAAGCTGTGCCGAGGAAGAGCCCTCCCCTCCCTGCTCAATGACGCAGACGACGCAGTATTCGGGCTTCTCGAAGGGGGCATACGCGACAAACCATACGGTCTCGGCTTTTGCGGATATGACCTCGGCGGTGCCGGTCTTTGACGCGGCGGCCACCGGCAGATGATCAAACCTGCCGCTTCGGGCAGCCATTCGTTTCAGTCCATCTTTGACTCGGGCGATATGAGCGGCGTCAAAGCTCGGCTGCACAGGGCTTTCCTCTGGGGCGTACGCGATGACCGTCTCACCCTTGCCATCTATGACCTTGTCAAAGACATGCGGTACGAGCATCTTTTCGCGCGCGATGCCTGCATAGCCGTTGACCAGCTGTAAGGGGGTCACCAGCAAGTCGCCCTGACCGATACAAAGGCTTGTCATATCGCCCGGCTGCCAACGGGCATCCTCGGGCGTATCGGCAAAGGTCTGCTTCTTCCAGGCGGCGTCTGGAACCCGCCCATCCATCTCACCGGGAAGGTCAATGCCACAAGGCGAGCCAAAGCCCCAGCTTTTAAGACAGGACTGAAGCGGGTTTTCTCTTCGGTCCTCGTCGATGTCCTCACCGCTCCAGCGTTCATAGAAGCTGGCCCCGACATTGTAGAAGTAGATGTCGCAGCTTTGGTTGATGGCTTCCTCAAAGTTCAGGCTTCCGTGCCCACCGGGATACACCCAGCAACGCTGGCCCCAGGCCTCTCCATACTCCGTCCAGATTCCGTTGCAGGTAAAATGCGTATCCTCTTTGATAATGCCGTACTTCTGCCCGGCAAGTCCCGAGAAAACCTTGTAGGTCGAGGCCGCCGGGTACAGTCCGGCAATCGCGCGGTTGGTCAGCGGATAGCCAGAATCCGTGCTGTTCATCTGATCCCAGAGGTCCTGGGAGATACCGTTGGTAAACTCCTCGGGCCGAAACCCTGGATAACTCGACATTGCCCGCACGCCGCCATCGGCAAGGTCCAAAACGATGATCGCTCCTGCGTTTGCGTGCTCAAAGCCGCGTTCGCGCGATGAGGTGATGACATCTGAGAGGATTCGGTCGGTGCGCCTTTGCAGGTCGAGATCGATGGTGAGACAGACATCCGAACCGTTGACCGGTGGGACTTCGCTTAACAGGGCCGTCGGGTTCCCATCAACATCAACCCGATAGGTGCGGGTTCCCCGAATGCCCTGAAGCAGGGATTCGAAGGCGAGCTCGGCACCACTTTTGCCGATATAATCCCCGCTTTCGTAGGCGATATTCTCGTTTGGCACGAGAAGGTCGGTCTCAGTCACCGGGCCGATATAGCCAAGCAGATGGGCCGCCGCCGTTCCGTAGGAATAACTGCGCACCGTCCGCTCCTCAACCGTAACCCCCGCGAAAAGCCCCGGATGCTCCCTGATGTAGGAGATGGAGCGCATCGAGGCATCCTGCGCGAGAATCCGGTCGCTTTGTGCGCCCACCGTATCGTCAAGAAGGGCCCTGCGCAAGACACCGACCGGGATGCCGAGCACCAGAGAGAGGCGATGGATGATATTGCGATCCTCAAGAACAGAACGCGCTGCGGCGACGGTCATCGAGGGACGGTTGCCAACGAGTTCGCGGCCCTTGCGGTCCAAAAGGCGCCCACGCGTGGCCGGTATCGAGACATCTGACGTCATGTTCTGTTCGGCTAACTTCATATAGGTGTCCCCGGAGAGCAGCTGTATGGACCACAGCCGCGCAAGAAGCACCCCAAAAATGCCCGCAACCAGGGCCGCGAAGAGATAAAAGCGCCCCTTTCCCTCCCGGCGTCGAATCGTCTCGTGGACTTTTGCCTTGCGCACATCGTGTATACCCACGCCCTCGGGGATGTGATGGCGCCCGAAGCTCTTCTTGAGCGCCTGACTCTCCTGTTTGCGAGCACGAAGGCGCAGAAGGCTTACCAGGATGACAAGGCAGGCGATAAAGATTCCGACTCCCAGAAGTATCGCCAGGGTCACGGTATCCATGTCAGTTAAGGCCGCCCTTCAAAAGCTTTGATCCCGCTCCCTTCCGCGAGCTGGTAAAACGCTGAAGGAGCGGGAAGAGAATCAGGCCGAAGAGCGAATCGTAAAGCGCCCCGGGCAGGGCCCGCAAAAGCAGGGAGGCGAAGAAGTCCCTGTCGTAGCCGATGATTGAGTACAGCGCGTTATGCAAAAGCTCACCTGCAAAGGCTGCAACCAGCAGCATCAGCACCTGGGCCACCCAGTTGCCTTCAAAGAGGTCCTTCTTCAGAGAACTGGCGCTGTAGGCAAGAAGCGCCATGATGAGGGACATGCCGCCAACCGGCCCGGCCGTCACAAGGTCAAAGACAAGGCCGAGGAGAAAACCGGCAACGGTGGCGGGGAGCACCTCGCTTCGCATGGCCACCAGGACAACGACGACAAGGATAAGGTTCGGTACGACGCCTCTGATGGCGATATTCGGCGCGAGGATGATCTGGAGCATAACGGCAACGACGGCACAAACCGGCAAAAAGGCCTTCGAGGTGAGAGGAGAGCGGTTCATCTCAATTGCCCGCCCCGTTTGAGCCGGCCGCAGCTTCGGTCTCCCTGGCTCCTTCGGCTCCCTCGCTTCCCTCGGCTCCTTCGCCAGCACCGGAGGTATCTGACGCGGCGGCGCCCTCATCCGAGGCAGCGCCCTGGGCAGCAGCCGGATTCGGGTGTATCTCCGATTCGTTGCCGGTCAGCACCAAAACCTCCTCAAAGGTCGCCACCCGGGTAAGCGGCCTGACGATAATCGTCTGGGCGACATCGGAGGAGAGGAAGTCGACCGAGGCTACCTCGCCAATGGGAATCCCCTTGGGGTAGACCCCGCCGGCTCCCGAGGTGATAATCGCATCCCCAGGCCTGACCTCGACGTCAAGGCCGACAAACTCCAGATACAGCAGGCCTTCGACCGAGCCGGTAACGAGACCTTCTGCGCGGCTCGCCTGCAAAAAGCAGGCGACTCCGCTGCGCTCATCGGTGATAAGGCGAACCGTTGAACTATAGGGACTGACGCTCTCAATCTGCCCAAGAAGGCCATTGGGGCTCATAACCGGCATCCCGACGCTCAGGCCGGCGACCGAGCCCTTGTTGATGGTAATCATCTGGTTCCAGGTATCCGCACTGCGCGAGATAATCCGCGCTCCCACCGACTCAAGGCCATAGACATCCCTGAGTTCAAGGAGTTGAGAGAGGCGTTCGTTTTCCTGGCGGTACTCCTCAAGACGAATAGCCGCAGCAAGCAGTTCCTCGTTTTGCGCCTGCAGCTCCTCGAGGGTCTGTGGCTCGGCCGTCATGTTGTTCGCGGCGTTTGAGGCTGCCCGCAGAGGGGTTCCCAGAAAGGCGCCGAACTCCTCAAGCGGCGCGACAAGGACACCGACCCCCGAGCGAACCGTGTGCAGAGGGCCCGTCGCACCTTCGCGCACCCAGACGGTCAGAAGCGCTATTGAGATGAGGCAGAAGACGACAAGAACGAGGCCGCTGGGTACCTTGATTGGTTTTTTCTGGTTGAGCGCCATAGACGAGACCTCGGTCGGCCTTGGCCGGATTACCTTTGGGTGTAGGAACGCTGAAGAGCCATGGGGTTCTCAAGGGCGATGGCACAGCCCGCCACGACGTTGGTCAGGGCGGTCTCCGAGACATAGACGGGCACCTCAAGCTCGCGGGTCAAAAAGACGTCGAGCATCTTGAGGAGTCCGCCGCCGCCGGTGAGCAGCACTCCGTTACGGATGATGTCTGCCGCGAGGTCGGGATCGGTCTCAAGAAAGGTCTCCTTGATGGCGATGAGGATGTCCTGAAGCGGTGCCTTGATGCCCTCGCGCACGTCCTCGGACTGAATGGTCTCGCTTCGCGGCAGGTTGGTCGTCAAATCGCGCCCGGAGATCTCCATATCGAGCTCGCCGGTTCCGATGGGCATGGCCGAGCCGATGGCAATCTTGATGTCCTCAGCTGTCCTCACGCCGATGTTCAGGCCGTAGACCTCGCGCACGTGTCGCGCGACCGCCTCGTCAAACTCATTGCCCGCAATCCTCAGTGAACGCGAGGTGACAATACCGCCAAGCGATATGACCGCCACCTCTGTTGTGCCGCCACCGATGTCGACGACCATCGAGCCGGTGGGCTCCTCGACGGGAAGTCCGGCCCCGATGGCCGCCGCCATCGGTTCCTCGATGAGAAAGGCCTGGCGCGCGCCCGCCTGAATCGTTGCCTCAAAAACGGCGCGCTTCTCAACCGAGGTCACTCCGCAGGGTATGCAGATGACAATGCGGGGTTTGGGCTGCCAGAAGTGGGTCTTGGGGTTTGCCTTGCGGATGAAATACGAGAGCATGGCCTCGGTGACGTCGTAGTCTGCGATGACCCCGTCGGCAAGCGGACGTTCGACCGAGATGTTCCCCGGATTGCGCCCAATCATCTCCCGCGCCTCCGTACCGACGGAAAGCACGCGGTTCGCCTCGTTGTCGATGGCGACGACCGACGGCTCGTTGAGGACGATACCCTCGCCACTGACCGCGACAAGCGTGTTCGCCGTGCCGAGGTCGATGGCCATATCGACACTCCACTGACTGAATAGGTTATCGAGGATCGACATCGATGCCTGTTCTCTCCTGGGTATGCGCTTTTGCGACATCGGAGCCTACCCGATAACAGCCGATGCCAGCCGCTAATTGTAGCATAAGGCCCTCGGTGCCACGAAACCGTAGGAATCGGGTAGCGGTCAGACGGCGTGACGGGAGCCGGTCGAAGTGTTTGACAAGCCCTCTCGCAACACATCTCACGGACAGGCGAACCGAGGCCAGAGCAGAGCCCGATGCCACCCTGGGCAACAGGCCCTTACGAAGCAGTGGAGGCAAAGACGAGTTCGATGCCATTGATACGCCAGCTGAGAAGGTCGCGCGCCAGCTGAACCCTGTAGTGCACAATCCCGCCCGTCGGCAGGGTGACACTGACCGTGGCCGTAGAGCTGCCCATCGAGCGTTCAAGTGAGTCAAAGCTGATATTGGACGAGGGTGCCACACCGTCAAGGATGCGCTCGATGGTATGGATGTCCTCCTCGCCGTTTGCCACCCAGTAGGCGGTAGCATCCCCGCCCTGGGCATGTGTGTCAAAAAAATCGGTGATGACCTGTGACTGGGTCGGAAAGCCATAGCCCTGGGTATAGGCAAAGACCGCGCCGCCCAACAGCACAAACAGCACGACGATAAAACCGAGAAAGAGCTTCAGGCCGGTATGCCTGAGCTTGCGCTCCGTGCGCATCCGCGTTTTGCTGATACGCATCAGGTCGGCGTCAGTCGCGGTAAAAAAGCCGGTGTTCTCTGCCGTCGGCACGCCCCCCGCGCCGTAATTCTCAGGTGAAAGTTTCTGCCCCAGACCCTCCTCGCCCTCTGTCCCCCAGGCGCCCACGGCCTCAACATCGAGGCCCGAGGAATCCGGCGTGCGCTGATCGTCGTCGATGAGTCCAAGGTAGGCACGGGTGCGGTTGTAGTCTTCCTGCGCTGCCTCGGAGAGTTGATAGCTGCCGTCGCGAAGCGCGTCTTCAAAGGCGGTGTTGGCCTCGGGGTAGCGCCCGACCGAGACATAGGACCGCGCAAGGCTTTCGTAGGCCCTGTTGAGGGTCTGCCCGCTGACCCTGAAGTCGATGATGGCGAGATAGGCCTCTACGGCGTCATGCGGGCGCCCCAGAGCAGTGAAGGCGGCCCCGAGGTTCATCAGGGCCTTAACGGGATTCGGGTTCGCCTCATCCAGCGCCGCCTTACGGTAGGCTGTCCCCGCTTCGACGAACATCCCCAGTCGCATGTAGGAATTCCCCAGGCCAAACTCGGCCTTATAGGGCGTGCGGTAGTCCGTATCGGCAAGCGCCCGGCTAAAGTACTCAATGGCCTCCTGATAGCGCTTCATGCCGTTAAGCGTCGTACCCAGGTTGACAAGAACCCCGCTGCGATCCGTATAGCTTTCGTCCTCCAGAGCTTTGCGGTAGGTCGCCAGGGCCTCATTGAGGTTATGCATCTTGAGCAGGCAGTTGCCAAGACGGTGGTAGAGCAGGCCGGCATCCCCTGCCCCAAAGTTCTCGTAATCCTCTTTCAGGCAGCGATAAAAGCCGCGCAGGGCTGAGGGGTAATCTCCCGAGTTGTAGGCGATGGTCGCCTGCTCATAGTTCGCACTCTGCACTGTCGTCCCCTCTTAGGCCGTACCCTCTATCGTGATGGAACGTATCTCATCGCCTCTGGTCAGCGCGTGAATGACCGTGCGCGATTCATCGTCAAGCGCATCGCCAAAGACCGTATAGGCGCTGTCTAAAAACGGCTGCGGTCCGAGGCAGAAGTAGAACTGGGAGCCCGCGGAATCCGGCATCTGCGAACGGGCCATCGCCAAAGTACCATCCTGATGCCTGTTATTCGGGTTTACGGTCCACTCGCCCTTGATGCTGTAGCCGGGATTGCCGGTGCCAGCGGGGCCCTGTGGCCCGGGCCTGCCCGCGCGCACCTCCTCGGGCGTCAACTCACGCGTGTTCGGGCAGCCGCCCTGGATGACAAAACCGGGTTCGTGACGATGAAACTTCAGGCCGTCATAGAAGCCTTTTGTGGCGAGTTCGACAAAATTGGCGACGTGTATCGGCGCGTCTGCACCCGCAAGCTTAACCCGGATGGTTCCCTTGCTGGTCTCAATGACGGCGATTTCCTCGCCGGTCGGCTGATACTCAGGCGTATACAGAGCCATGTTCCCTCCCAAGGATACGGCGTTGATATGGTGCCCCTTACAGGATTCGAACCTGTGGCCTTCTGCTCCGGAGGCAGACGCTCTATCCCCTGAGCTAAAGGGGCACGGCAGGGCGGACGAATCCGCTCAGGGGATTTTACTACAACAGCCCGCGTTTCGGGCGCTCAAGAAACATCGGGTATGTTTGCTGGAACATTTTCTGGTACAACACCGTGCCGGGAACGTCGAGATTCGAGGGTCGCGGTGGATCAAAGCGTGATGACTCCCAGCGGGCAGGCGTCCACGCAGGAACCGCACTCGATGCAGGCGTCCGCGTCATTGAGTGTCGCGACATTGTCCCTGAGTTCGATAAGATCAAGCGGGCAGGCGCTCGTGCAGGCACCGCAGCCGATACAGGCGGATTCATCGATATTGACTGACATGGCATTCTCTCCTCTTTGGCAGATAGTTTTGAGTTCTTCTCCCGTTCTCTCCATAAAGTAACGGTTCTCATCTTCCCGGTCGCCCCCGGATGCTCTGAAGTCGATACTTCAACCCGGTCAACGGCAAATCGGTGCGAGCGGCAAATCGGTTACAATAGGAGAAGCGCCGTCGAGAGGACAGTATCCATGAAAGAGACGACACAGGCCGCCATCCGCATGGCCGTGGCTGAAGATGCCGCGGCTATCCTTGCCATCTATCGCCCGTTTATCACCGATACCGCCATCACCTTTGTCTCGACCCTTCCTATGGTCGACGATATTGCACGGAAGATGGCGGACATCCAGACACACTACCCCTACCTCGTTTGTGACCTGGACGGCCAGGTCGTCGGTTTTGCCTATGCAAACTGGGTGCGCCCCCACGAGCCGTACCGATGGAACGCCGAGCTTTCCATCTACGTCTCTCCCGACCACCACGGGCGTGGGATTGCGACTGCCCTGTATACCGCACTCCTTCAGATTCTCAAGATACAGGGCTTCTGTAATCTCTACGCGGTCATCACGCTGCCAAACGACGCAAGCATCGCCCTCCATCGGCGCTTCGGCTTCAAGGAATTGGCCGTGCATGAGGCCGATGGATACAAGCTGGGAGCCTGGCGCGACGTCCTGTGGATGCAGCACCGCATCGAGGGGGCGTCCGATCCGGGCGCACACGGCTTTCCGACCCGGCTTGCGAAGGTACGCGCAAATGACATCGACACCGCGCTTGGGATTGCGACCGCCCTCATGAACGGTGCCCGATGACTCCCTCAAGCCTTCCGCCCCGCCCGGCGCCCTCACCTCCCGAAAGCCCCTCAGAGCATCCGGCACCCTCGCTTTCCGAGGGCTTCTCAAAACGTCCGGCACCCTCGCTTCCCCGTATCCTCCGCGGAAGCGACACGCCGCTTCCCGAAGGCTTTACCGTCGGCAATGCTCAAGATAGCCTTGCGGGCACCGGTTGCACGGTCATCTGCTGTCCGGAGGGTGCAGTGGCCGGCATGGCGGTACGCGGCGGAGCTCCCGCGACCCGGGAATCCGATCTCCTTGCGCCCGAGAACACCGTGCAGAAGATACACGCGGTCATGCTCAGTGGAGGAAGCGCGTATGGACTCGACGCAGCCGCAGGTGCAATGCGCTGGCTCGAAGAGCGCAAGATGGGCTTTTTTCTTGCGGGGCAGTACGTCCCCATTGTCTGTGGAGCCAGCCTCTTTGACCTCTCAATCGGCGACGCTCGCGCCCGCCCGGACGCCGAGATGGGCTATGCGGCCTGTGAGACAGCCAGCGACCGCGTCGTCTGCGGCAACGTCGGCGCCGGGGCGGGCGCGAGCGTCGGCAAACTGCTGGGCACGACGTTTGCCATGAAGACGGGGCTTGGCGCCGCAGGCATCACGATTGAAGGCCTCACCGTCAGCGCCCTGGTCGCCCTCAACGCGAGCGGCGCGGTCACCGATCGCGCAAGCGGCACGATGCTCGCCGGCGTGCGCGACCCAGCTGATCCCCAACGCCTGCTCGACCCCCTTCTGGCTCTGCTGCTGGACGCGACCTCAGCGCCCCGTGAGGCAGCGGATGCAGGGGCGGCCGCAGATGTGGGCGATGCTACGGATGCAGGGGCCGCCGCAGAGCAGAGGACACCACGCGGCGCAGATCCGGAAGGCGCGGCGAGGGGCGCGGGGCAGGTGACGAATACGACGATAGCCTGTATCCTCACCAATGCTGCCCTCAGCAAGCCGGATATGAGCCGCGTGGCAAGCATGGCTCATGACGGCTTTGCGCGGGCGCTGGAACCGGCACACACCTCTTTTGACGGAGATGCCATCTTTGCGCTCGCCGCAGGCCAGCACAGCGCCTCTGCGGACCTCGTCGGCGTTCTGGCGGCCCTGCTGACAGAAGCCGCCATCCACGAGGCCGTTCTGTGCGCCGAGGGCGCCTTTGGACTGCCTGCCGCACGCGACCTTGTCCGCACGGGCACAAACCTGCTCGACAGGGAGCTCAAGACGCTTTGACACTTTGGGAAGGATTGGAACAACGTGGCTCATATCTCCTGGGAAAACGGCTATATCCGAAACGATGACGCCGCCCTGTACTACGAGGTTCACCAGAGTACTCAGACCGACTCACCACTGCTGCTTCTTCTGCATGGCAATTATGAGGACATGCACGTCTTCGACGGCCACATCGAGGGCCTACTCCCCTACTACACGGTCATCGCCGTTGACACGCGCGGCCACGGGAAGTCTTCGCGGGGAGAGCGGCCGCTTTCCTACGGGCTGTTTGCCGAGGACCTCTTCACCCTTGCCAACAAGCTGCATATCGGCACCTTTCTGGTGCTCGGCTTTTCCGATGGGGCAAACACGGCGATGGAATTCGCCCTGCTGCACCAGGAGCGGCTTGCGGCGATGATTCTCGTCGGCGGCAACATCTCGCCCGACGGCCTGCAACCGATGTTTCGCAAAAGCCTGCGTCTGCAATCGGCGGGCGCACGTCTCACGGGCCTCATGAAGCGCGATGCACACGGTCGCAAGGAGCTCATCGAACTGATGCTCAAACAGCCCAACATCGACCCCGAACGTCTGAAGACCATCACGGTGCCCACGCTGATTATCAATGGCGCAAAAGATGTCGTCCTCGATGAGCACAGCGCACAGATTGCCTCCACCCTGCCAAACGCGCGTCGCATCGTCATCCCCAACGCAGGGCATTTTGTCATGTCGGACGCTCCGGAGGAGTTCGACCGACTGGTGATTGAATTCCTGCTGGAAGAGGATTGAGAAGCAGCGGACGAGAGGCCCAACGGGCGGTCGCGGGGGGCGCGGCGGGCGGATGGTGCGGGCGAGAGGCCCGACGGGCGGACGCAACGGACAAGAGGCCCACTCGAGGCCGAGGCGCTCAGTTAAAGCTGAAGAACTTCTGCGCTATCCGATAGCCGCCACACGCAAGGCTCCGACCCGCGTCACCCGGCAGATTGACAGAGATGCCGAGCAGGCTGCCGCGAATGCGCGGATAGAGCTTCGGGTCATGTTCCTTGAGATAGACCCATATCTCCCGGCGGAGCACCTCGGCATCCGCGCGGTTTGAGAGGCGCAGCAAAACAGAGCAGATGGTCATCATCATGGTCAGATAGTGCGCCATATAGGCGCGCAGCCGTGGCTCCTGCACCTCCTCGGTCAGATGGAAGGCATCAATCATGATCCGGGTCACCCTCAACTGCTGCTCGATGCGCCCGATCATCGTCTGCTCCCCCACCGACTGGCCCTGTCGCCCGATGTAGTAACGATACAGATCGATGTCGAGGTACAGCATCGTTTGCACCGAGGGGAGCGGAACGTAGACAAAGATGTTATCGACATAGAAGGTCTTGCTGGGCAGTCTGAGGCCAATGTCTTTGAGAAGTTGGGTGCGATAGATGACCGCATGCATCAACAGGTTCTGTGAAGGCGCAAAGCGCCCGACCTCGCTCCAGCCAAAGATGCGCCCCTGCGGCAGCACCCGGCGGTACCGAATCGCCTTGCGCTTGCCCTCATCTCTCTTCTCGTAGACGTAGTTCACGATAAACATGTCGATTTCCTGCTCAGCGGCGCGCGCCTGGCGCAGTTTGGTAAGCAGAATGTTCAGGGCCTCGGCATCGAGCCAGTCATCGGCATCGACGACTTTGAACCAGAGGCCCTGTGCGTGCGCAAGGCCCGTGTTCACCGCCTCGCCATGCCCACCGTTTTGCTGGTGTATCGCCCGTATCATATCCGGGTAGCGCTGCGCCCAGGCATCGAGCTTCTTTGCCGTATCGTCCGCGTCTGAGCCGTCGTCAACCAGGATGATCTCAATCTCATCATAAAAGTCCTTCGACCCGGCAAGAATACTCGAGACGCAGGTGTCCAGATAGGCCGCCGCGTTATAACAGGGCACGGCAAAGGAGAGCAGGGGCGGACGGGCAGAGGCAGGCGGAGCCACATTGGGCGCCCCGTCGCGGTCGAGGTGCGCGGCGGGCAATCCGTCGCGGGTGGGGTGCGTCTCAGATACATTCATCGGCAAGCTCCAAAGCACGAAGGACGGCCTGGTCCATATTGTAGTAGCGATACTCGCCAAGCCTGCCAAGCGGATAAAAGCCGGGCAGCTTGGAGAAAAGCGCACGATAGCGCTCGTATTGTTGCTGGTTCTGCTCGCCTACGACCGGATAGTAGGGTATCTGGCCCGGCGCACCCTCAAAAGGCAGCGAATATTCCTCCAGGACCGTCGAGACCTCAACATCCTGACCGGTGAGCCAGGTGAATTCCGTCGTGCGCGTATAGGCCTCACTGACCGTGTAGTTAATCGTTGCGCAGGGTTGCACGGGATTGTGATCGTAGTGGCGATAGACAAGGTCAAGGCTTCGGTAGGGCAGGCGTCCGAAACGCCACTTACAGAGCTCATCAAGGGCACCAGAATAGATGAGAAGGCCGTCATGAGGCTGGCCTGCAAGCAGGATGCCCGAAAAGGGCCCGTCCTTTGAGTCCGGGTCTTCGGGCGTAAGCTCAAGCAGTTCGTCTGCGGCCACATTGAGGTGGACGCTGATATTGGGATGATCGAGGATTCGCTCAAAGAGGCGGGTATAGCCCTCATGCGGAACGCCCTGATGGGGATCTTGAAAATAGCGGTCGTCGCGATCTATGAGAACCGGCACGCGCGCGGTTATCGAGGGGTCTATCTCCTCTGGCGTCTGCCCCCATTGCTTCATCGTGTAGACAAGAAAGATGTTCTCATAGATATAATCCGCAAGCTCATGGAGCAGGGCATCGCTTTTGGTGCGCAGCTCGATGATGGGGACGCGGGCGCCCCTGCCAAACTCAGAAAGGAGCAGCTCAGTGATGCGGGCGGCCTTATCGGGAGCAAAAGCCGCGTCGATTGAGTTCAGGTTGAAGGGTACCGGCAAAAGGCGCCCGTGGACATCTGCACACACCCTGTGCTCATAGGAGCGCCATGCGGTAAAGCGGGAGAGCCAGGCGTGAACCCGCTCAGATGCCGTGTGGTAGATATGGGGGCCAAAGGCGTGGATCAGGACACCCTGAGAATCGAGCGTGTCATAGGCATTGCCGCCGATGTGGGGGCGTTGCTCGATGAGGGCAACGCGCATCGAGCCTCTCTCTGCAAGCTCGCGGGCAATCGTGCTGCCGGCAAAGCCCGCACCGACAACAAGCGCGTCGCAGGCCAAAGACGCACACGGCTTCCTCTCAGCAATCCTATGGTCGATAATCCGTACCGACAACCTTTCGTCCCGTCTCGTCTGGAGAAAATGTCGGGTCTATTGTACCCCAGCTGAAGCGCTCAGACGTATGATACATGCCCTGATTGGCAGCGCGGCGTCGAAGGGAGTGCCTGTGAGCGAGTTTACCGACCGTATCATACAGCGTGCGGCAGCACAGCCGCAGACCATCGTGCTTCCCGAGGGAAGCGACCCCCGAACGCTGGGGGCGGCGGTTCGCGCGCGAGATCTGGGTGTCGCCAAAATCATCGTGCTGGCCGATGCGGCCTCGGTGGCCGCATTTGAGGGGGATCTGACAGGCATCACCATTGTTGACCCGGCACATTCGCCGGATAATGAGTCCTTTGCGCAGACGCTCTGCGAGCTTCGTCGTGAGAAGAACCTGCAACTCGCAGATGCCCGCCAACTGGTCACCGACGAGCTCTATCACGGCGTCATGATGGTACAGACCGGTCGGGCAGACGGCATGGTCGCCGGAGCGACCCATGCCACACGCGACGTGCTGCGCCCCTGTCTGCAGATACTCAAGACGGCTCCCGGCTCCTCGCTGGTCTCCGCCTTCTTTGTCATCATCGTCCCCGATTGCGAATATGGCGAAAACGGCACCTTTCTCTTCGCCGACAGTGGGCTTGTGCAACACCCCGACAGCGCCGAACTCGCGCAGATTGCACTTGACTCCGCACAGTCCTTCCAAAACCTCGTCGGCGCAAAGCCCGTCGTCGCCTTTCTCTCGCATTCGACCAGTGGAAGCGCGAAGAGCCCCTCGGTCGAGCGGGTGCAGGATGCGGTCAGGCGTGCCCGTGAGCTTGCTCCCAATCTGGCTCTGGATGGAGAATTTCAGCTCGACGCGGCAATCGTGCCCTCCGTGGCCGCCACAAAGGCGCCCCAAAGCTCCGTTGCCGGCAAAGCGAACGTCCTGATCTTTCCCGACCTCGACTCCGGCAACATCGCCTACAAACTCGCTCAGCGCCTGGCGAAGGCCGAGGCCTACGGCCCCATTACCCAGGGGCTCTCTCGCCCCGTAAACGACCTTTCCCGCGGCGCTTCGGCAGAGGACATCCTTGGCGTCATTGCGATAACCGCTGTCCAGGCAGGCGCCCGAAAGGCCGCCCAGGCCGACAGGTAGGAGCAGGCAGGAGGCCGCCTCGGCAGGCCGACGGGCAAAGCAGGCAAAGGGCCGCCCAGGTCGACAGGTAGGGGCAGACAGGCAGGCAGACAAAAGGCGCTTCAGACGCGCTCGCTTTCCTACATCCGCTCAGGAGCAGAGACGCCAAGGAGCCCCAGGGTCAAAGCAAGCACATTGCGTGTCGCCTCGCAGAGATAGAGGCGCGCCGCCGTCAGGGCTTCATCGTCGGTGATGACCTGACAGCTGTGGTAAAAGGCCGTGAAGGACGCCGCCAGCTGTTCGGCGTAACGCGTCAGGCGATGGGGTGCAAGATCATGGGCCGCTGCCTCGACAACCTCCTGGAATCGCGCAAACGCGCGTGCGAGATCGAGCTCGGTGGGGTGGATGAGCACACTGAGGTCGGCGCGCTCGATTGACTCGACACCTCGCGTTTTGCGCTTCGCGTACTCCTCGTTTGCCCTGCGCAGGATTGAGCAGATACGGGCATGGGCGTACTGCACGTAATAGACCGGATTGCTCGCGTCCTGCCTGGTCGCGGCCTCGATGTCAAAATCGATAGGCTGATCCGTCGAGCGGCTCACCATCAGATACTTGGTCGCATCGGGCCCCACCTCGTCGATGAGCTCCTCAAAGGTCACCATCTCGCCGGTTCGCTTGGACATGCGCACCGGCTGCCCGTCGCGATAAAGATTGACCAGCTGCCCAAGCACAATCGTCAGCGCACCCTCATGACCGAGGGAGGCACAGGCAGCCTGCATGCGCGGAATGTAGCCGTGATGGTCGGCTCCCCAGATGTCGATCAGCAGTTCGTGCCCGCGCCTGAACTTGTCCAGATGATAGGCGATGTCCGGCGCGAAATAGGTATAGCTGCCGTCGGCTTTTACAAGCACTCTGTCCTTGTCGTCCTCATAGTCCGTCGTGCGAAACCAGGTCGCACCCTCCTTCTCGTAGAGAAAGCCGTCCCGGGCAAGGGTCTCAAGCATCTCCTCAACGGGCGTCTTGTTGCTCTCCTCTGTCCGCTCGTAGAGCGTGCGCTCAGAAAACCACACGTCAAAGGGTACGTCGATGCGCTCGCAGAGCGCCTGCATCCGCTCAAGCATCAGCACATAGCCGCGCTCTTTAAAATGAGCGTCACGAAGCTCCTCATCGGCGTCCATCCACACCGCGCCCTCATCCTCAAGGATATGCTGGGCAATATCGCGCACGTAGGAGCCGCCATACGCATCCTCGGGCATGACGACGGACTCGCCGAGCAGTTCACGGTAGCACAGCGCCACCGAATGCCCGAAGACCTCCATCTGCCGACCGGCATCATTGATGTAAAACTCACGGGTCACCTGCCAGCCGACATGTTCCAGCAGCCGACATATCGCGTTACCGAGGGCGGCCCAGCGCCCGTGACCAACGTGCATCGGGCCGGTGGGGTTGGCGGAGATGAACTCGACGTTTACTCGTCTGCCCTGACCCACATTCACCCGACCAAAATCCAGACCCTCTTCGCGGGCCTCACGGATGCTCTGATGCAGGGCATCTGGCGAGAGGCGCAGGTTGATAAAGCCGGGGCCGGCAACCTCAACCGAGGCGATACGCGAATCGCCGACCGTATGCCCTGCGATAATCTCGGCAATCTCGCGGGGAGGCTTTCCAAGCCCACGCGCAAGGCGCAGCGCGACCGAACTGGCCCAATCGCCGTGTGAGGGGTCACGCGGGCGCTCAACGGCGGGTGTGAGCACAGCGACCGGCGCGAGCTCTCCGGCGCGAATGGCCTCGGAGAGTGCGGCGTTGATGAGCTCTTCGATGGTGGTGCGGTCAGTTTTTTTCACATGCGATCCTCGGGTTTTCTCCAAAACGACGGAAACTTTAGATTATAGCCCAAGTTCATCTTGTTTCGTGCGATAATGGAGGGGCATTGCGACACAGGCCTTTGGGGTGGGCGTTTGACGCAGACCTTCGGGGTGGGCAGGCAGACGGATGGCCGGGTGGACCTTCGGGGTGGGCAGGCAGACGGACGACCGCAGCGGGCGCGGCACGGGGCTTTGTGGCGCAAGGTATCGGGATTGACGGGAAAGGCGTTTCATGCTCGAAATACCGTGGTTTTGGATATGGCTTGTCCTTGCCGCTGCTCTGTACGTGGGCGAGATGTTGACCGCCTCGTTTTTTCTGCTTCCCTTCGCCATCGGCGCAACCATATCGCTCATCGCTACGCCGCTGGGGGCTCCGGTGTGGCTCCAGTGGCTCCTGTTCATCGTCATCTCCGTCGTGGCGCTTGTCGCGCTGCGGCCCTTTGCCCGACGTCTGACGGCCCGCGCCGAACAGGAAAAAAGTGGCGTTGACAGACTCATCGGCATGACCGGTGAGATTATCGAAGGCAATGCGCCCTCCGGCGAGCAGCGGGCGCGCATCGCACGGGAGACCTGGAATGTGAGTGTCGCCAACAACGTCGTCCTGCCTGTCGGTTCTGCGGTGCGCGTCGTTGGCGTCGACGGGGCACACCTGCTGGTGGAGGCCGCGTAGCACGCCGCTCACCGGAGGGGAACGGCAGATTGCCGCCTGCGCAATCGATGAGCGCCGCGCAGCAGGGCGCACGCCAGACGGGGCAGGGCGAAAGCGGGAACAGAAGCGTTTGGTACGGGATTGTGAAGTATTCTTGAGAAAGGTAGCGTTATGGAGACTTTTAACATCTTTTCTTCCGTGACCGGGGGGGTGATGTTCGGCATTGTCATCATCATCGTCATTCTCATCTTCGCCGCACGCGCAGTAAAAATCATCCGCCCCTATGAGAAGGGCGTCGTCGAGCGGGTCGGCAAGTTCCTGAGGGTCTGGGAGCCGGGTCTGCATCTGCTCATCCCCTTCCTCGACCGCGTGACAAAGGTGGATATGCGCGAAAACGTGGTTGACGTGCCGCCCCAGGAGGTCATCACGAAGGACAACGTGGCCGTCACCGTCGACGCCGTCGTGTATTATGAGGCCACCGATCCCTTCAAACTCATCTACAACGTGACGAACTTCTACCTTGCGGCGACAAAGCTCGCGCAGACCAATCTGCGTAACGTCGTTGGCGAGATGCAGCTCGATGAGTCGCTGACCAGTCGTGAGAAAATCAACATCACCCTGCGCGACATTCTCGACGAGGCAACCGATAAATGGGGCGTGCGCGTCGTGCGCGTGGAGCTCCAGCGCATCGAGCCGCCGGCCGACGTGACCCAGGCCATGCACCGCCAGATGAAGGCAGAGCGTGACCGGCGCGCCATGATTCTTGAGGCCGAGGGCGACCGGACCGCCGCCATCACCCGCGCCGAGGGCACCAAGCAAAGCGCCATCCTCGAGGCCGAGGGCCGCGCGACTGCCATCAAGGAGATTGCCGAGGCCGAACGGCAGCAGAAGATACTGATTGCGGATGGCGAGGCGCAGGGCATCAAAAACGTCTACAGCGCCATCCATGAGGGAAATCCCACGTCCGATCTTATCCAGATACGCTATCTGGAGACCCTGAAGTATGTGGCCAACGGCAACGCCACAAAGATATTCATGCCCCTGGAGATGCAGAACCTGGCCTCAACCGTTGGAGCCGTCGGTGAGCTGTGGAAGAGCTCTGGGAAGTAAGGGAGACTGACGCAGCGCCAGTCGGCCTGCCCTTGACGCTCCGGCGACCATGGGCAGGCCGCATTCCTGTCAGTTTCTCGCGCCCGGCACCTCGGTGTCTGTGCGTCTTTGCGTCGGATTCTCAAAGAGATCAATCCCGCCCTCAAGCCCCCGGTATCCCTCCGCCAGGGCGTTGTTTACCTGCACGTGCACATGATTACCCGGGTCATCGGGCGCAGTAAAGTTTGAGAGGTTGTTGTCAATCAGCTCGCCGATGTTGCGAACCCGGGCAAGGGGCGTCACGCCACCGATGACCCGCTCCCCCTCCCTGACAAGCAGGTCCTCAATATGGAGGACAACGATGTCCAGTTCTGGGTGTCCATCGGTTTGGATGTGTATTTCATAGTCGTCAAGCACCTCAAAGAGCCGATACGTTCTGATACAGACGACGGTGCCGCTCACGGGCGCATAGGCAGTGGTACCAGACCGTGCGCCGACATCGACCGCCGAGAGCTCCGGCCCTTCCGAATTGGTCCGCCAGGTACTCACCGCCTCTCCGATCATCGGCACGTCACCGACAGTTTGCTCCTGTGCGGGCACGTGATGGGTTCCGTGCGCCGCCATGACCGCCTCGGCATCGACGAGGGTAAGGAGGGGATTGAGCGGCAGGGCCCAGTCATAGGATGCCTGATGAAACTCGACCTCCGTGAGGTCTGTGGCGCAGATGGGTGAATGTATCATAATATCTTCATAGCTTGCTACGAGAGGCGTTGGGAGGTACAGGATGTCGGGATTGTCCGCTGAGACGCCCGCCGCGAGCGCATCGAGGCGTCGCTCCTCCTCAGGGGTTGGCGCAAGGCCCCAGTCGTGTGTCGGCGTTTTGACGCTCTGAACGCTTGGCCCCGAGCTGACGGGCACCTGTTTGAGAATGAAGAAGACAAACGCGACGGCAAGGGCGAGCAGGACGACGCTGGCGAGGACGGCAAGCATGATAAAGACTCGCCGACCGGTTCGCAGACGCCTGAAATGCGAGGGTGGTCCTGCGGGAGCCGAGCTCGGTTGCGTAAGCGACGAGGCGCTCGAAGAGGCATGTATCGCCTCGATTATGTCCTGCTCGCTTTCCAGGCCTCTCTCCCAAACCGCATACCTGTCCCGCCCCTTCTGGTCATGTTCCAATGGCCTCGGCAAACGAAACTGCCGCATATCAATCGAATCGTTAACAGTCCAATCCCTGCATTTCCGAGCGCCATTTCGGTCTTCCTTTCGGCGCCCCTTTGCGGATTTTCATTGTAACACCCCTTGCAGGCTTCGGCGCCTGGGTGTAGAGTGTGCTTCCGCGATATGTGCGGGGTGGAGCAGTCTGGTAGCTCGCCGGGCTCATAACCCGGAGGTCATCGGTTCAAATCCGATCCCCGCGACCAAACATCCGCAGGTCAGAGCCTTGATACCTCTGGCCTGTTTTTGTTGCCCTACAATTTTCGGGGTTATAGGACAAAACGTGTGTCTTTTATCAGTCCCAGTCAATCCTGAATGGACCACTCGTATGAAGCTCTCCCCAAGACACCGCGTTGCCCCATTGCTCGACAGCCGCATCTTTTTC
>JAISLY010000038.1 GCA_031277035.1 Coriobacteriales bacterium
GCATGGTCGTTTTCGTCAAACCAGGTATAGGGGGTGCGAACGAACATGAGCATCAGGCCAATCAGAGCACCTGCCAGGACAAAGACCAGTTCGTGTCGTGCCCGCCTGATGAAGATGAGGTAGTACAGGGCGGGGGTGGCAAAGGTAAAGGGGATGAAGATAACGCAAAACAGGCCAAGAAGTGAGTGTCCACTTGCCTGTTCATAGGCCTGCACGTTTCGAAAGGCGATGGCGTCAAGTATAAGGCAGATAAGGACAAGCCCGGCGATAACCAGCTGGTTTTGATGTGAGCGAGCCCAGGCGAGGGGGCCGGGAGCAGGGGCGGAGGTGGGGGCAGGGGTGGGAGCTTCGCCGCCTTCGCTGCCCGCCTCGCTCCGCCCCATCTTCTCACCGGCTGTCGTCATGGCACCCTCGCCTGAGCCCGCGCTCCCTATTCCAGAGTAAAGCTCTGGGGAATAAGGTAAACCGCCTCAGGTGTGTCGAGAGCCGGGCCCTCGCTTGACAGGAAGTGAACGAGGCCGTTCTCATCTTCAAATGCCCAGATGACAACTATGGAAACGCCATCGGGGGAGATACCGTAGACCTGATATGAGGTATAGTCAAGGATGTCGTACACAGCTGCCACCTCAAGATGGCGGTACCCGGTGGCTTCCATTTCTTCGTACAAAGTTGCGGCCAGAGTGTAGGCGTCGTCGTATTCAGAGGAATCATAGGTCGTGAGAGTGACAATCTGGGTTCCGTTCAGATTGCTGTACTGGGTCAGTCCTGAATTATCCACATCCACAAAGTCTATCCAGGTTTCCGGGACTTCCACATAGCCATCCTGCTCGTTGCCAACCTTTTTCGTCGGCCCCAAATCACTGTCCTCGTCGCCCTCGTCGCTTTCGCCCTCGTCGCTTTCGGATGGGTCTGGCTCAAAGGGGATTGCCTGCGGAGGATCGGTGGCGATTTCGGGCGTTGAGGGCGTCTCGGCGATGGGCGGGTTGGGGTCAGTCTGCGTGCTCTCCAGCGAGGACCCCACGAAGTAGAGGACAACCGCGGTAAGGCAGCAGGCCAGTATCACGGTGGCGACAACGATGATAACGACAAAAGGCGCCTTGCTCTTTTTGGGCGTCTGCTGAGCGTATGCGGAGGGCGGGGGCGGCGGCTGCTGAGAGTAGGCGAAGGGCGGGGGCTGCTGAGGGTAGGCGGAATGCGGGGGAGGCGAGGGAGGAGCCACAGCCGGTTGCCCCGGCATCGAGGGCCCGGGCTGCCCCGGTTGTGGCTGCGGGTACTGAGGATATGTCGCGGACCACTGCTCGGATTGCGGCTGCCCCGGCTGTGGCTGTGGCTGCCCCGACACCAGTGGCGGCGTCTGTCCCGGCACCAGCGGCGGCGTCTGCGGGTGCTGCGGTTCCTGGGGCAGGGACCCAAAGGGGTCAAAGCTGTTTTCCGGCACGGTAGCCCTCCCTTGTCTTCGCGCATGGCCGGTGACGACCGTTTTCTCATTCCGCTCGATTGTACCCTATCAGGGCATCGTCCGCGCGAGACGGAGGGCAGACATCAAGTCGTATCTGTATCACTCAAGACCATACCCCGGGCTCCTATTTTGCAGGGATACGGCCATATGTATGATTGCAGCCAGAACGAAAGCCGCAAACGATGCGGCTATCAGCGGAGTATAGCCATCAAGCCAGGTGGTAGGGGGCTTAAACCCATCAAGCAAAAGCCAGATAAGGCTCGTGAGCAGACCCAGGACGACTGCGATTGCGCCCGTTACGAGCACGACGCTTTGGCGCGACCGCTTTGTCATGAGGGCATACAGCGCAAGCAGCAGGGCACCGAGCGCGGCGATGGCCGCCAGCAGTGCATTGAGCAGACTCCGGGTCACGAGGGTCGCGGGACGTTCGGGCAGTACCTGAAGCGAAAGTATCGTCTCCAGATCAGATTCCCCGTCTGGATTGTCGGTGGAAGGTGCACCCGGCGTGCGGGCACCTGGTGTGGGCGGCGACGTGGGCGACGTGGGCGGCGTGGGCGGTGTGGGCAGCGTGGGCGCGGGTGCAGGCGGCGTATGGTCTTTTGAGCCGCCCGGCGCTGTGCTCCCTGCGCCCGAACCTCCCGCACCCGAACCTCCCGCACCCGAACCGCCCGCACCCGAACCTCCCGTGTCAGGCGGTGGTGGTGGCGGCGGCGGTGGTGGTGGCGGCGGTGGTGGTGGCGGCGGCGGTGGTGGCGGCGGTGGTGGTGGTGGCGGTGGTGGTGGCGGTGGTGGTGGCGGCGGCGGTGGGTCGTCTTTGCGATAGGTTGCCGTGACATCAAGCGGAGCGCGTATGTCATCAAAGGCCTGGTCCCAGCCGGTAAAACGGTAGCCGGCGCGCGTGGGATCTGCGGGCGCCGTGGCAGCAGAGCCGTGGGCGACCTGTTGGACGGAGAGCACCGTGGCGTCAAAATCGAGGAAGCGCACGGTGTAAAGCGTCACCTCCCACTGGGCATAAAGGTCAAGGTCGCTCTCCAGATGATAGGCGTCAAAACGATAGACATCGGCATAGGACAGGCCCGAGCCGTCGGCCTGCGTGTTCCAGCCGATAAAGGTGTGTCCGCTCCGCTCAAAACTGTTTGGTGCAAGCGTAAAGGGATGCGTGGCAATCGCCTCTGAGTCAGGCATCGTGCCCGTGCCGGTATTGGCGTGGTACCTCACGCGCCAGGTACGGCTTCCCATGACGAAGCCGATGTCGTCGTTGTTAAACACCAGATGCTTGAACTTCAGCGTGTCGGTCTCAGGCCAGCCTGGGGAGATAGCGCGCACGGTTCCAGCAAATTCATCTCCATCCGCAACTTTGGGTGTCGGAACGTTTGGGTAGAGGCGTTGGACAGAAACGTTGTTTGAGAAGAGCACGTTGGCGTGCTCCGGTATCGATAAACTGCTAAACGAAAGCGCATAAATACCTCCACCGTTGCTTGCAGAGCTGTTGTCGCGAATCTCAACGGAATCGGCAAGGATAGCGCTGCAGTCGGTCCGGACATACATCCCGCCACCTTTGGCAGAAGCGCGGTTACCCCTGATCTGCGTCGTATCGCTCAGGCGTGCCGTTGAGCTGCTGTAGAGAAGGATGCCGCCGCCAAAGCCCGCCGCGTTCTCGTTTATGCGGGCATTGCCAGAAAGTGAGAGACTGGAAGACTTGAGCGCGTAGACCCCGCCGCCGCCGTACTCTGTTGACTCGGCGATGTTGTTGTCCACCTGGGTGTCGGCTGAGAGGTTGACGGTTGACGCCTCGACGAACATGCCGCCGCCGGAATAGGTGGCGATATTGTTGTGTATCCGGGCAGAGCCGGAGAGAATGACGGTACTTTCTTCGGTGAGCAGCCCACCTCCGCTCAATGCCCTGTTGCTGTGTATCTGGCTTGAGCCATCGAGATTGATGCTGGTCAGGTTTGTGCCATAGATGCCGCCTCCGCTGTCGGCGCTGTTGTTGTCCACCTGGGCAAAACCGGAAAGACTGATGGTGCAAAGGCCTTCGGACATGATGCCGCCACCGAGAAAGCTGCTGTTGGAGCTGACGCGCGCCGAACCGCTGATGGTGATGGAGGACAGGTAGGCGTAGATGCCTCCGCCATAGCTTCTTCCGGCCGTGTTGTTGCGTACCTCGGCACCCTCGCCCAGGACAATGACAGAGTTCTCAGCGGAAATGCCACCGCCGTTAGGGCCCTCGCGGCCATCGGGCCGCCCATTTTGCACGAGCACATTGATGAGGGTGAGCGTGGCGTCGGTAACGGTGAGCACCCTGTCTTCGCCCCGGCCGTCAAGGAAGTGGTGTTGCCCGGGGGCGCTCTGAATCGTAACATCCATGCCTGCCCCGATGAAGAGTGTTCTGTTGAGCAGGAAATCCTCGTAAAGCTCCATCACCCAGGGCGTGTTGCCATTGGTGCCCACCGCGGCGATTGCGGCCGCCGGCGTGGCGTAATCCTTCCCGGCACCCACCGTGTAGACAGAAGCCAGAGGCCTCAGCTCATCGCCCGGGGCAAGGAGCACCGCGCTGTCTTCGGCAGCAGATGTCTCGGCATCGTTGGGCAGCGTTTCTGCCTGGGAGGCGTCCGGCGGCGCGGCCGACGAATCGGGAGATGGCGGCGTTGCCTGGGAGGCGTCCGGCGGCGCGAGCCGACTGTTCTGCTCTCCCGGCACAGGGCCTGTTTCTGTCATCCCGTCAATCTGGCCAGTGCCTTGCGTTGGCGCGATGGCTCCGTCGGCGGCGACAGCCTGCGCAAAGGCCGGGACCATGCCAGAAATCAGGAGAGCCGCCATACAGAGCGCCATGAGGATTCTGATTCTGACAGTGGATTTGGAGGGGCCGTTTGCGCGGGGGCGAGTGCCGGTGCGGGGGTGGGAGCGCCTGCCTGCGCGGGGGCGGGAGCCGGTGCGAGTGCCGGTGGTGCCGGTGGTGCGAGTGCGAGTACCCTTGGTGCCGGTGGTGCCAGTGGTGCCGGTGCGGTCGTGCATGTTGGTGTTCATGGTGCCTGTCTCTTACCTGTTGCAGTGGTCGTTCTTCTGCGGCACCCCTCTTCAGAAGGTTTTCGGCGAGCATTATGCAGCGTTTCTATGGCCGAGTAAAGGCAGTGCTCTCTCGAATCATCGTATTTTTGCATGCAGGAGCCAACGGCATCAGTCGGCTGCCTCTGTTATGAGCGGGAGGAGAAAAACGACCATTCCCGGCGCTTCCCGTGCTCAACGGCCCTGTTTGACACCTTGTTTCCCGGCTCGCCCAAAGCCGCGATGGCGTACAATGAGGCAGGTTATGTTTTTTCTGAGAAGTTTTCCGCTTCTCCCCGGCAAAAAGGAGAAACGTGCTCACCAAAAGGGTTATACCCTGCCTGGACGTCAAGGATGGTCGGGTTGTCAAAGGGGTGAATTTCATCGAGCTTCGCGACGCGGGCGATCCGGTCGAGTTGGCGGCTGCCTATGACGAGCAGGGAGCCGACGAGGTCGTCTTTCTCGACATCACGGCGACCCACGAGGACCGTCGTACCGTCATCGATATGGCGGCGCGCGCCAGCGAGCAGCTGCACATCCCCTACACCGTCGGCGGCGGGTTTAAGGGCCTTGCGGACATACGCACGATGATTGCGGCCGGTGCCGACAAGGTGAGCCTGAATTCGGCTGCCTTTCGCGACCCTTCCCTGATAAGCACGGCCGCGGCCGCGTTTGGTTCGCAGGCGGTGATGTGTGCCATCGACGCCAAACGTCAGACGCGCACGAGCACAGGCACGGGGGCAGGCACAGGCACGGGCACGGGGGCAGGCACAGGCACGGGCACAGGAGCAGGCACAGGGGTGCCCGACAAGTGGGTCGTCTATCTCAATGGCGGGCGCATCAACACCGGCGCGGATGCCGTCGCCTGGGCCGTTGAGGCTGCGCGGCGCGGAGCGGGCGAGATTCTCCTGACCTCGATGGACTGCGACGGAGTACGGGAGGGCTTTGACCTTGCCCTGACCCGCGCCGTGGCGCGTGCGGTGGACATACCGGTTATCGCAAGCGGCGGAGTAGGCTCCCTTGAGCACTTTGCCGAGGGCATATTGGAGGGCGAGGCGGATGCCGTTTTGGCTGCGAGTGTCTTTCACTTCGGCGAGCTGACCGTGCGAACCGTTAAGGAATACCTGGCAGCACAGGGCATCGCGGTGAGGCTTGATTGAGATGACTGAACTCAGATATGACAAAGACGGCCTCATACCGGCCATCGTACAGCAGTACGACAGCGGTGAGGTGTTAATGATGGCGTGGATGAACGCCGAGGCCCTGCGGCTCACGCAGGAAAGCGGGACGACCTGGTTTTGGAGCCGTTCGCGCCAGGAACTCTGGAACAAGGGCGCGATAAGCGGCAACGTACAGACCGTAAAACGGATACGCTATGACTGCGACGCGGACTGTCTGCTCGTCGAGGTCGACAGCCCCGGCCCTGCCTGCCACACCGGGCGACGGAGCTGTTTTTACCGGGAGGTGGAGCATGGGTGAGCGAACCGCAGGCGTTATTGACGGCAATCTGGGCGAGACCCTCAGGAAGCTGACCGCGGTCATTGCCGCCCGCCGTGAGGTGCCTGAAGAAGAGAGCTACACGGCGCGACTGCTCGCCAACAAGGGGGATATTCTCTATAAAAAACTTGTTGAGGAGGCCTGCGAGCTGGCGCTGGCGGCCAAGGATGCAGACCACGACCACATCCGCTATGAGGCGGCTGACCTGCTCTATCACCTGCTTGTCCTGCTTGAGCGCGAAGCTGTGACGACGGCCGAGCTGGCCGGTGAGCTGGACGCTCGGGCTGCTCGCTAGCCCTGCGCGCTGGCCCTGCGCGCGATTCTGTCATCACGGCAACAGCTCAGGGCAAGCGCTCACAGCCTCAGCGGCGAATGCCGTATAATCGCGTGAGCATAAGTCGCAAAGAGACGATACGGAGCGAAGGATGCCAAAGGCCGCTTCACACCAGGACTTCAGCCATGTGACGATTGGTGCGCCCGCCGCGCCGAGCGGCACACCCGCGCCCGAAGAGGAAGAGGAGCTCATCTTCATCGGCGTCGAGCCGGCCCCTTCGGCCTCTGGTGAGAGGGGCGGGGCGGCAGCGACGGCGGTAGCGGCAGCGACGGAGGCAGCGGGGGTGGTGCCGGCGGTGCGGGTGGCGGCTGCTGCGACGGACGAGGTTGGTGAGAGGGGCGGCACCGTCGAGACGCGCGAAGTTGGTGAGCCGGCCCAGACTCCCGCCGCAAAGCGCGCCGAGGATCCGCTCGGCCCGATGAGCCTTACGCAGAAGATCGTCATCGCTTTAAGCGTAGTCGGCGTCATCGTGCTGGCGGCATTTCTCGTCCAGTATTATTTCTTCACCTGACAGGTTATGCACAGAGAAGCCACACAGATTCAGGCAGGATGGAGTTCTTCCCATGAGCGAGCCGAACGAGAGCCAGTCACAAACTGAGGCGACCGCCGCCTCCGCTGCGCCGCGTCTCGATTCCGAGGCGGCTGCTTTTGAGCAGGCCGCCGCCCCCGCCACCGACCCCACCCTCGAGCCCACCTCGCCCACCGCCACCTCGCTCACCGCCACCTCGCCCACCGCCACCCCCGAGCCCGAGCCTACCCCCGAGCCCGTCCCCGCCGCGCCCATCACCGACCCCAACCCCAACCCCGCCCTCGAGCCCGACTCCGCAGAACCACCCTCACCCTTTAAGCCCATCAGCGAGCAACGTATCGAGAAGGCGCGGCGCACGCGCGTCGTGCTCACCGCGCTCATCCTCATCCTCGTCGTCGCGCTGCTCAGTCTGGGCTTCCTCGGCTACCGGATTATTGCTGACGATGCCGCTCTGCCCGCTGTTGACCTTACGCCCGCGACCGAACTCCCCGACGAGGCACTTGTTGAGCCAAGCGCGCCTGCCGAGTTGGACTTCGAGGAGACCGTGATACCCGAGCTGACGCCCCTCTTTGGTCTGACCATAGACGAGATCAAAACGAAACTGGGCTCCGACTGGGTCTTGAGCAAGACCGATGTGATCGACGACCCCGCAAACCCCGACATACGGGAGCTTGCCACCTTCTCCTTCACGGTGCAGAGCAAAGGCGCCAGCGGACAGCTTGCCTCGCCGTCGACGATGACGATGCCGGCAACAATGGCCGATGCCGCCCTGCCAGCTGAGAGTATCTATGCCAGCTTTGACGAGGACGGTGTGTGTATCGACATCTACTACAGTTGCGACATGCGCCTGCTTGCCTACCCCCTGAAGTCCTTCGATGAGCTTCTCGCGACCCCCGACCTTGTCTTTGGTGCGCTTGCTGCTGCCGGCATCACCCCAAAGGACTTTGCCTATACTGCGCCCGACCACGAAGCGAGCATTGAGTACGACAACTCAAATTCAGAGAATCGTAAGATTATCAAGCAGACCACGATATTCAGTGGCAGGATTGATGGAGAAGACGGCCCGGTTGCCTGGACGCTTACGGTGATTTACGACTACGGTATGGGCGTGTCCGATTCGAGTGAGTATCGGGAGGCGTCAAGGATGCTGTATCTGAAGATTGCCTGAGCGCTGTGAGTGCCGTGTGTGCACGAGCCGGGTGTACCTGAGCGCCGTGTGCGCACGAGCTGTACTACGGGCGCTTCGAAGAAGGAGGACATGATGGCCAAAAGCGATTCGCAGGGGCAAGCTGCTTCAAAGGAATCCTTTCTCAGCAAGGCTCCAGTACGGATATGCGCCGCCCTGGGAGCCCTGATTGTCCTTATCGTCCTGCTTGTTCTGACTGAGCGCCTCGGCGCGCGCTCCACTGACCTTAATCCGGGCAACACCGCGGCCGTCCACGCCGCCGACGAACTTTGGCTGGCGGCCTCCTACGACGAGGTGTATGCGGCCCTGGATGAGCTGGAGGAAGCAGGCTCCTTTGTGACAAATCGCGCAATGAGTGAGCAAATTGTCACTGATTCGGCAGCCTCCAGTGCTCCGATGGCGGCAGGTGAGGCGGGCACAGGCGCAGGCGCGGGGGCGACGGGCGCGGCGGGCGGAAGCGATGGCCAACTTTCCTATTCGGATACAAACGTGCAGGTTGAGGGCATAGACGAGGCCGACATCATAAAGACTGACGGCAAGAACATCTACGTGATTGCCGATGGCGAACTGGTCATCTATGCCGCCGATGGCCCCAAAACGCGCGAGCTCAGCCGCACACCTCTTGCTGACGCAGGAGCAGGAGGCGACTCCTCCGAATCCTTTGTGGGGTATCCCAACGAGTTGTTTATCGAGGGCACGACGGTAGCGGTTGTTACTGGTAGCTATCGTCCTATTATGCTGCGCGGAGGCGTGGCCGGGGCGGTTGCGGGCAGCACGGGCGCGGGCAGCACGGGCGCGAGCACGGGCGCGGGCAGCGCGGGCGCGGGCAGCGCGGACGCGAGCAGCACGGGCGCAGGCACGGGCGCAGGCACAGGCGCCGAGGCCGCCGAGGTAGAGGCTGCTGCCGCTGCCCGAGCTGCGGAGGATGCTGCCCGAGCTGCGGAGGATTCGACGGCCTCTGACGCCCTGAGCAGCGTAATCGAGAATTTTCTCCCCGAGCAGAGCTACACCGCGACCATCCTGTTTGATGTCAGCGACCCGCTCAAGCCCAAACGAAGTGCCACATTCCTGCAAAGCGGCACGTATTCGACCTCTCGTCTGCAAAACGGCCTGCTCTATCTGGTGAGCGAATATTGGGTCTACGATGGGGCGCTCTCAGATGAGCCGGGCACCTTTGTGCCCCTGACGATTGCGGACGGCGAGCCGGCCTGGATGGAGCCCTCTGACATCTGCGTCCTGCCGCAACCGAACGCTCCTGAGTATGCGGTTCTTACCTCCCTTGACCTCGCGTCGGGCACGCAGCTTGACAAGGTCTCCGTGCTCGGTGGCGCTACGACGGTCTATATGAGTCCAACAAGCCTCTACCTCGCTTCCGGCCAGTACAATACCGAAGCCTCAGAGCCCTACCAGGACAGCGTTTATACCGTTGTGGAATATACTGATCGGCAGCAGACTCAGGTGGCGCGCATCGCTTTGGGCCCTCAGGGGGAACTCAGCCCTGTTGCCTCAGTCACGGTGGACGGCATCCTGCTCAACCAGTTCTCGCTTGACGAATACGAGGGCAACCTGCGGCTCGCTTTGACGGTAGCGAACTCCCGCTACCGCATTCTGACCGATGAGAGCCACGGTGTGGAGAGCTATCAATATGACGACATCCCTCAAACCAACGCCCTTATCGTGCTCAGTCCAGAGCTTACCTGGCTTGGGGGCATCGAAGGGCTCGCCGAAGACGAGCGTATCCACAGTGCACGCTTTACCGGACCGGTTGGCTATATGGTCACCTATCGGCAGGTAGACCCCCTCTTCTCAATCGACCTTTCGGATCCGACGAACCCGCGCATCCAGGGCGAATTAAAGATTCCCGGCTTCAGCAGTTACCTGCATCCCTTTACGGAGGGGCGCCTGCTCGGCATTGGGTATAACGCCGAGGGGGGCATCATCGACGATGTGAAGCTGAGCATGTATGACATCGCCGACCCCTACGACGTGACCGAGCGCTTCTCCGAATCGACCGGTGCGGGGTATTCGGAGGCGACTTTTGACCATCGAGCCGTGCTCGTGGATGTGGCTGAGGACCTGATCGGTTTTGACGCCGAGGGTACGCGTTATCTGCTCTATGGCTACGATGACGAGATCGGTTTTGTGAAAAAGGCAGAGCTCGAACTTGCAACCGGAGAAGGGAACAGATTTGCCTCAGGCGTCCGCGGCCTGTATATCGGCACCTATCTCTATGTCTACACGGGCGTCTCCCTTGAGGTCTTTGACCTCGGCACCTATCAACGCCAAATCCTCCTTGCGGTCTCGAAACACATGAGCCCAGCGGAGCCAATGCCCACGGAACCAGTTGAGCCGACAGAACCGGTAGAGCCCGCAGAGCCGGTGGAGCCGGTGGAGCCCGCAGAACCGACGGAGCCAACGCCCACGGAGCCTGCAGAACCGACGGAGCCCGCAGAACCGGTAGAGCCCGTGAGCCCGGCGGAGCCAACGCCCCCGGAAGCCGGTTAGCCCTCCTTATCGTGGAGCATCTGCTCGATGCGCTTGTCAGGGATGATCCAGGGGATGAGCGAAAGCACGCAGAATATCAGGGTGAGCGGTGGCCAGAGAAGTCCGGCTGCCATCCCGGCGGCCACCAGCCCGATGGAGAGATAGGATTTGCGTGAGCCGTCGAGGGCACGGGCGATGTGGCTTTTCGTGCCGTTCTCGGCGATGAGTGCGCGGGCAAGGGCGAGCCATATCAGGTCGCAGATCAGCATGACCCCTCCATACATCAGTTCGGGCGCACGCTCAAGGAGGTGCTCGTTGACCCAGGAGGTCGTAAAGGGAATCAGGGAGAGGAACAGGAGCAGAGCGGTATTGGCCCAGAGCACCGCGCCGGAGACGTGCCGGGAGATCTGGAGCAGATGGTGGTGGTTTTGCCAATAGATGGCCAGCGTCGTGAAACTGATCAGATAGACAAGGAACTCGAAACGCATCTCGAACAGGGCCGCGAAACTGCCCTGCGCGGGCGCGACCAGCTCCAGGACAAGGATTGTCATGACGATGGCGATGACGGCGTCGGTAAAGGCCTCAAGCCGCGATTTGCTCACGAACGTCCCCCATTCCCTCGTGTTGTGAGAAGCATTGTAGCAGACTGCCAGCCGTCTCTCGGCGGAGCGGGGCAGGGGGGGCAGGGAGGACTGTCAGGCGCACTGCGGCGGAGCGGGGAAGGAAGGGGCTGTCAGCCGCGGGTTGCTGCCGCAGGGAAGGGCCTGACAGCCGCGGGTTGCTGCCGCAGGCATCGCGTCAGTCCCAAAATGTATGAACCCCGCCGTTGGGCGGGGCTCATACGCAAGGGGGGGCTGACAGTCTGTCATAGGACAGACGGAAAGCTAATATCAGGCAACGCGAGAGCTTCTTTATGAGACCTGCACTCTCACCTGTTTGCCTTTGACAGTATGGCAGATAAAGTAACTTTAAAGTAAAGAGCTTTTTCCAAAATTTTTTAAAAAAATCCCGGGCGTCAGCAAAGATGAAAGGGCAAGCCTCCTCATCAGCCGTTTTCTCACCTGTATCGAGAAGCCATTGAGAAAAACGAGAAAATTTCGCATCCAAAAGGATTGAAAAATCTTCGATAAAACTTTAGAGTTACCTGAAGCTATTTGTGCGAAATGAAGCAAGGGGAGAACATGAATGATCATGAAAGCGAGCTCTCTATCAGAGATTTCTCGCAGACGGTTGGCATCAGACAGAGCGTTTTGCGCTACTACGATGAGATAGATCTCTTCAAGCCCGCCGGGCGCGGTGAGAACAACTATCGCTACTACACCTTTGATCAGATACAGATGATCAGGTTCATCGAGACCCTGCGGAAGCTGAAGGTTCCCCTGAAGGAGATAAAGACCCTGATTGAGAAGCGCGATCCAGATCGGATGATCGGCCTTCTCTCCCGACATGAAGCCCGCCTGAACAGGGAACTCAAGGCTCTGCAGGAATCCTTCACCCTCATCAACACCCTTCGTTTTGTCATGCCAAGCGTTGTGTCCAACGATGGCGACCTGATTGAGATTCGCTTTCGCGAGAGCACGCCCCTTGGCCTTGGCCCCCTGAACGATTTTCGGGTCGGCGAGGGCTGGTTCAGGATGTTCGCGGAGTTTTATCGCTTTGCCCTGAGCCATGCGTGGAATATCTCCTATCCGATTGGTGGCTACTTTGACACGTTTGAGGAGTTCCTCGCCAACCCCTCGCAGCCAAAACGCTTCTTTCTGCTTGACCCCGATGGCCGCGATCGGGCGGTTGCGGGTTCGTATCTGGTCGCCTACCACCGGGGTAACTACGGGGAGATGGGCGATTTGCCCGAGCGGATTGCCACGTATTTGCAAGAACATGACATCCCATCAGGAGGCCCGATCTATCAGGTCTATCCCATCAACGAACTCTATACCAAACATCCTGACCACTACCTGCTCAGGACCTCCATGCTGATCAGTCAATAAAGGGGTCGGCCTGCGGACTTGGTAAGCAAGGCAGGGGCAAGGCAGGGGCAAGGCAGGAGCAGGGCAGGAGCAAAGGGGCGGTTCCTCTGTCCCGGTGCGCTTCGACCCAAGAAAACTTCACGATATTGTAGATACGGCACTTGCCCTGCTGCAAGGCTTTCAGTAGAATACTTCCTTGCGCGTGCGGACATGGCTCAGTTGGTAGAGCACAACCTTGCCAAGGTTGGGGTCGCGGGTTCGAGTCCCGTTGTCCGCTCCATTATTGACAATCTTCCTGCTGTGGGAAGTCCATAGGGCGTTTGGCGGATGGAGGACTCGAACCCGAGAGGGCTTCGAGCGTTAAACAGACGTGCCAGTGGCACGTCTGTAGCGAGAAGGTCCGAGCGAGCGAAGCGAGCGAGGTCTCCAAGCGCGAGCCGCAAAGCGGCGAAGTGATTGGCGAGTCCCGTTGTCCGCTCCATTATTGACAATCTTCCTGCTGTGGGAAGTCCATAGGGCGTTTGGCGGATGGAGGACTCGAACCCGAGAGGGCTTCGGGCGTTAAACAGACGTGCCAGTGGCACGTCTGTTTAACCTTTAACCTTTAATCTTCCTGCTGTGGGAAGTTCATGGTGTTGAGTCGGCCACGCGCGTCTGTCGCATGGCTGCTTTATAAGGCGACGTGGCCAAGTGGTAAGGCAGAGGCCTGCAAAGCCTTTATCACCGGTTCGAATCCGGTCGTCGCCTCCACAACATCCACACGGTGTTCTTCGGAGCACCGTGTTATGCTACACTGAGCCGTGTCGTCGTCGTTGCCTTTGTTGCTGCCGCGTCGCGGCTCGCGTCTCTGCGCGATTAGCTCAGGGGGAGAGCACTACCTTGACACGGTAGGGGTCACAAGTTCAAATCTTGTATCGCGCACCACACATTTGCAGGTCGGAAGCTCAAACGCCTCCGGCCTGTTTGCCGTATGACCGTCTCTGTCAAAACAAGCCATGCCCCCCGTCTCCCTTAAAGGTGTGCAGGGACTCAATGCAAACGGAGGCTTATAGGACAAAACGGAGCGGCACCTTTGCTTTCTGGCGGCAGAAAGCCGTGCAGGCTCAAACCGTTCGAGCTCCCGTGTACGCGTGCTTCAGGCATTGTTTCGAATATCAAGAAGAGAATAGAGTTGGGGAGGCACACAATCCGCAAGAAAGCGACAGAGCTCTTCGAGGGATTGAGGCATTCCTCGCTTCATCCAGGTGGTGACGGCTCGGGATTCGGCATCAACGAAAAAATCAATCTGATACGCGAGACTGGGAGTGAGCGTCAAGCCGAGGTAGTCCACAACGGTCTCTGCAAGATATTCCCGACGGCGCCTGTTGCCATATTTCTTGATGCCGTTGAAGTCATTTGATTTAAGGGAGTTTGCAAAAAAGGTAGCCCTCTTTGAGAAGGCTTGGAGCATATAGTAATTGCCTTCAAACCAGTCAAGCGTGCGCCCGGTCTCTCGCAGGAAACGCTGTCCTAAAAGCTCCCAATACCACTGCGCAATAGCGTACTTATCCCGAAAATGCGCATAGAAGGTCTGGCGCGAAAGCCCGGCCGCCTTACATATCTCAGTAACGGATAAGCGGTCAAGTGACGTTTCGAGCATCAATCGGTCGGTTATGTCAAGGATTCTCATGCGCACCAGGTCATCGCGCTCGTCCTTCAGTAAGTCCATAAGCAGCGCATCCACGATAAGCTCCCAACCATCTCCCTACATCAATTCTACTGAAGTGAAGCCTTACATCGCAAGGATTCCGTCAGGTCACCTTGACAGGTCGATGCTTTTGTCAATACACAGCAGAAGAGCGTGCGCATATGCTGAAGGAGAGAGGACGAGTTTGCATGGAGCACTCGCCTGCAGAGCCCTGAGACTGAAGAGAGAGGAACCCTCATGGACGAACGGACGAAGGATAGGCGGATTCAGAATGCCAAGGCAAACGATGAACGGACGAACGGTGAGCGAATCCGGGATGTCACGTCGAGAGACGAACGCATGAAGGATGCCCCGTTAAGGGATGAACGGATACAACGCGGAACGAAGGTGGAGCATGAAAGGGAGGAGACAGAAACCGGAGGGAACATCTCGAGAAGAGGTTTTCTCGCTGGCCTTGCCGCAACAGCCGGCGTGGCCGCAACGGCAGGACTTGCGGCCTGTGCGCCTTCCGCGTCTGTCGAGGAGGCGGCTGCAAGTGGCAGTGCTGCGCCCACAGAGGAACAGGTCGTCGCTTCGCCTGTCATCCCGCCCGCAGATGAGACGCTTGAAACCGATGTGCTGGTGTGCGGAAGCGGCATGGCGGGCATGAGCGCGGCTTTACAGGCGGCATACGAGGGTGTTCAGGTGACCATCATAGAAAAAATGGGCGAGCTTGGCGGCGGAACGAATTTCGCCGAAGGCATTTTTGCCTGCGGATCGCCCCTCCAAAAGGAGCGGGGCATTGATGCGGATGTACGAAGCATCCTCCAGACGGAGTATGACTTCCAGCACTACATCGTGGACACCAAACTCTGGGACGTCATCGCGAATAACTCGGCTACCGACATCGCATGGCTTATGGAGCAGGGAGTTGAGTTCATCGATCTCTTCAATACGGGAGGCGGCGCCTATACGCATCATATATACACCGACTATCGCGGGAAGAACGCCATTTTGGCCATGGAAGCCAAAGCCGCTGAACTCGGAATCACAGTGCTCAAAAACACCGCTGCCGAGCACCTGCTTGTCGAGAACGGCGCGGTTATCGGGGTTTCGGCCAACAGCGAGGGGAGCATTCTTCATATCAAAGCGCAGGCGGTCATCCTCGCAACTGGTTCAGCAGGTGCGAATTTTGAGCTCATGAAACGCTATTCCGTAAGGACTCCCGATAAGGTCATGTATACGGGAGCCCCCGGCATAGAGGGAGACGGCATTCGTATGGCATCCGAGGCAGGCATGGGAGAATGCTTCCGCCTCATGATGCCGGCCATCGGCCTGACGGTTGAGCCGCTTGGCTTTAATTCGCAACTTGCTGCAGCCGGCGCAATGGAGCCGACGAACCTGTGGTTTAACCAGCGTGGCGAGCGCTTTGCCGACGAAGGTCTTTCGCTGACCTACATCTTTCCTAACAACTGTGTGGAATCCCAGGTGCGCAGCTATTCAATCTTCGATCAGGACTCCTTTGACCGTCTTGTCAATGAGGGGTGCATCATGGGCTGGGCGATGTATATCTTTGCGGGGACGAAGCTCACTGAGATGCCTGGTGAGCTCGAGCGCGAGCTTGCCGCAAACAATCCCCATATCGTCAGAGCGGATACGATAGAGGAGATTGCGGAGTTCTTTGAGGTGGACGCGGCAAGTCTGCTTGGCACCGTTGAGGAGTACAACGGCTTTGTGGATGCTGGCGATGATGGACAGTATCACAAGAATCCCGATTTTCTTGTCCCGGTGAGAACTCCGCCGTTTTATGGATTTCGTATCAAGCAGAATTGTCTGAATATGTATGGAGGAATCCATGTGAATCCCAAAAACGAGGTTATCAATGAGGAGGGCGTGGTTATAGAGGGCCTGTATGCAGCGGGCTCCGAATGTGGTGGTTATCAGGGAGAAACCTACGGTATGGCTCTGCCGGGCTCCTGCCAGGGCGTCTCCCTCGGCACCGGGCGCGTTGCGGGGAGCAATGCGGCCGCCCGCGCGCTCGGATAGGCCGGAAGCCCACTATGGCGAGGCGCGCCCGGAGCGTCGGTGCACACCGCGAATGTGGCCCATGCACACCGCAAATGTGGACGAGCCCCCGTGTACGCGTGCTTCAGGCGTGCCTCGCATGGTGCGATACTTCTGCTACCCTGTTATCGAGCGGCAGGTTCGGAGCGTTCGCGCCCGGAGCGTTCGCGCCCGGAGCGTCCGCGCCCGCGCCGCGCCCCGCGCTCTGAGCCCCGCGCTCTGAGCCCCGCGCCCTGAGCGGCAGCTCCTCAGCGCTCGATTTGCCCAGACGGTCGTTCCCTTGAGAGGGGCATATGGCACACCATCCACAGGTAGCGGTTATCGGGGCGGGAGCCTCCGGCCTGAGCGCTGCCATAAGCGCCGCCGAGCAGGGTGCGCGTGTCGTGCTTCTTGAGAAGGGACCGCGGGTTGGCAAGCGACTCCTGCGAACCGGCAACGGACGTTGCAATCTCAGCAATACGGCTATCGGGCCTGGCCTGCGCGAGGGCATCTACCACAACCAGCCCTTCGCCGCCGCGCTTCTCTCCCGTTGGGACTGCGCAGCCCTTCGTGCGTGGTTTGACGAGCGAGGCCTTCTCACCTGCGCCGACGAGCGGGGCTGGGTCTACCCGCGTACCCGGATGGCGAACTCGGTGCTCGATGTGTTGCGCAATCGCCTCAGTGCTCTGGGTGTTGAGACACGCGTCGACTGGCCCTTCGCGCATCTTGAGGCCGATTCGGACGGCTTTCGCCTCCAGAATGCTCGCGGTGAGCGCCTGTGTGCCAGGACAGTCATCCTTGCTCATGGCGGCGAAGCGCTTGCGACTTTGCGGCATACGGAGATGAGGCCGGTGCTGGGTCCGCTTCATACCGAGACCGCGCCCATCAAGGGGCTGGACGGAATCCGGGTCAGTGTACGTCTGACCCTCATCAGCGACGACAGCTCCGTCCGTGATACGCGCGATATGCGCGATACGTGCGATATGCGTGATGCGTGCGATACGCGCGATACGTGCACCTCATTTTCGGAGGTCGGAGAGCTGCTCTTTCGTGACTTTGGCATCTCGGGCATCGTTGCCTTCAACCTGAGCCGTCATGCCAGGGTGGGCGACCAGCTTGCCATTGACTTCTTCCCCGAGTACGACCTGGAGACGCTTACCGCGTTACTCAGGCGGCGGGGGGAGCTGTTGGGGCCTTTGACCGAACGGTCGTATTTTGATGGGCTTGTCCACCCCCGGATAGGCCAGCTTCTCGCCGCCACCGCCACCGCCACCACCACCGCCACCACCACCGCCGCCACCGCTGCCACCAGCGCCGCTGCCGCCGCCACCACCACCACCAGCAGCACTTTCGTCTCAGCTTCAGACCCGCAGCCACAGGCCCTCGCCGGAGCCCTCAAGGACTGGCGGCTTAGGATGGTAGGGGGGCCGAGGCCAGAGCAGGCGCAGGTTACGCGTGGGGGATATGCAGTGGAGGACTTTGACCCGCACAGCCTCCAATCGTGTGCTCAGCCGGGCCTGTACGCTGCGGGGGAGTGTCTTGACGTCGACGGGCCCTGCGGCGGCTTTAATCTGCACTGGGCCTGGGTCTCGGGTATCGTCGCAGGCCGCGCCGCTGCCACCACCGCCAGCGCCACCGCTACTACCAGCGCCAGCGCCGCCACCCCTTCTCATCGGTAGCCCGGCGCACAGGCCGCCCCATCCCCTTCACCACCACCAGCGCAGCCACCACCAGCGCAGCCACCGCCACCACCACCAGCGCCGCCTGCTTCAACCCGCACAGAGCACGAGCGTCTTCTCAGCCCGAAAGCCGCTGGTAGGTCTCCGCGCTGACGATAAGGCGGGTTGCCAGGGGCAATATCCGGGCCTCAAAAGGCGTGGTCGCCCCCGTCGCCTCGCCATCGTGCTGGATGCGCAGGCAGGGGTCGGCCTCAACGCGAACGGTTCGGGAGCGATAGGTCTGCACGGCGTCAGTCCTGCTGGGAAAGCCTCCCGTCCTGTCAAGATAGGCGGCAATCAGCGCAGGGAGAAGCTCGACGGCGGTATGCGGCCTGATAACCGCGACCTCGAGCAGGCCGTCGCGGGCATCGTTATCGTGGGTTATCGAGATGTCCAGATGGATTTTTGCGAAATTCAGGATCAGCACCGCGATGGCCTCGCTTTCGACCACCTCGTCATCGAGGGTGATTTTGAATCGCGAGAGCGTTGGGTTGGGGTGGGCAAAGGCCGCAGCGATATAGGCGCTCGATCCCAGGGCCTCTTTAAGGCGCCCGGCCGTCTCCATGATTGATGCGTCATAGCCGGCACCGGCGATAAGGGCAAAGCCCCGCCGCTCGCACGCCTCCTGACCGCTCTGCGTCCCCAACACCCCCGCCCCGGTCGTCGCCGCCAGCGCCCCCAGCGCCTCCCGCGCACCACCCGCCCCCTCAGCCCCCTCCGCCCCGTAGCATATCTCGGCAAGGTCAAAATCAAGGGTCCTGCACTCGCGAGCCAGGGCGGCGATAGCGCTCGTCTCATCGGGCATGTCCAGATTTGTCGCCAGAAGGTTGCCGGTTCCCGCAGGAAAGGGCAGGATTGGGATGCCGCTGTCTCTCAGATGGTAGCAAATCGACGCGATGGTTCCATCTCCGCCAGAGGCGACGATGAGATCAAAGCCCCTCGCGCCCTCCAGAAGGTGCGGAATCGGAGTGTGCCCGTCGGTGCAGCGCATCGTAACGCAGTCGCCATCGGCAACGTATTTGCGTATGAACTCATAAATCGCCCCGTCGCGCAGCCCGGCGCTGAGGTTGTTGACAATCAGAATATTCACAACACGTTCCCTCGCCTCTCCTGTTCGCACTCAGTGGTACCATTATCCCAGTATTCGTTTTAACATCGAGAGAGAATATGGGGTTCGATGAGAAAAAAGGGCATGCGCAATGCCGACGTTCATATCGAGACGACCGAGGCACTCCTGGACTTCCTTTCGCAGTGTAGCGGTACGGACGTTTTGGCCATAGACACGGAGTTCATAAGGGAGAAGACCTACTACCCGCAGCTGTGCCTCCTGCAGTTTGCGACTCGTGAGCACCTGGCGCTGGTAGATCCGCTCGCGCCGCTTGACCTCGGCGTGCTTGGCCCCCTGCTCGTCAATCCCGCCGTGACCAAGGTCTTTCACGCGGGGGATCAGGACCGCGCACTCATATTCCAGGAGATGGGCCTTGTCGCAAGCCCGGTCTTTGACACCCAGTGGGCATCCATGCTCCTTGGCCTGCCAACCCAGGCCTCCCTGTCGACCCTGGTGCACCGCTATCGGGGAATCGTTTTGCCCAAGGCGGATTCCTTTTCGGACTGGTCCGCGCGTCCGCTGACAACGCGTCAGCTGGAATACGCCGCCGACGATGTGCGCTACCTCCCGGGCATCTACGACCTCATGAGAGAGGAACTCGAGCTGAACGGCCGGCTCACGTGGCTGCAACAGGATTTTGAGGAGATGGCCCTTCAGGCTGCGAAGCTCAACGAGCCCGAGGAGATGTGGTCAAAGGTCAAGCACGCCTCGGCGCTCTCCTCCCGACAGTTGGCAAGTCTGCGAGAGGTCGCCGCCTGGAGGGAGCGAACCGCGCAGGCGCGCAATCTGCCGCGGAAGTGGGTGCTTCCCGATGAGGCCCTGGTCGAGATTGCCCGCAATGACCCCGAGGACCTGGAGGCGCTTTTCAGGATTAGGGGCCTGCGTAACCGCCTGGGCCAGCTTTGGGCCAGGGAGGTGCTGCGAGCGCTTGAAGCCGCGCGCGCCCTGCCCGACGACGCGTGGCCGCAACGCAGGCGCACAAAGAGTCGTACGACGGACACCGCAGCCGCGCGTGAGCTGATGAACGCGCTCGTCCAACTCCGTGCCCGGGAGCTGCACATCGCGCCTTCCTACCTCGCGCCCTCTTCGGAGCTCAAGGCCCTCATCGCCGGTGATGAGGAGAACCTCTCGCTGCTCAGCGGCTGGCGTCTTGAGCTGATAGGCCATGAGCTGAAGGCTCTGCTGGAGGGCAGGCTCGCGCTTTGGCTCAGCGAGGGCGTCTTGAAGGTCGGCTCCCGATGAGTGCCGCCCCTGCCGCCCCTGCCTCCGGTCCCGGCCCCGCTTCGGTGACGGGCTATGACCTCGTCGACCCCTCCGATTCCCGCGGCTCCGCCCCCACCACCACCACCACCCCCACCACCACCACCACCACCACCCCCGCCTCCCTCTCCGTAAGCGAGGCGCTCAAACTCGCGCGTATCGCGCTTGAGCAGGTCACCGTGACCGTTATTGGCGAGGTCTCAGAATGTTCGGACAAGCCCGGTTACAAGGCCATTTACTTCACCTTGGCAGACGAGCAGTCCGCCCTGCCCTGCCTGATGTGGAAAAACGCCTTCGCCCGCACTCAGCTGGAACTCAGGAAGGGCATGCTTGTCGAGGCCTCGGGCACCTTCTCGCTCTATGCCGCAAAGGGTCGGCTGAACTTTGAGGTCAAAAGTCTTCGGCTGGCAGGGCAGGGCGATCTGCGCCTGCGCGTCGCCGCGCTTGCCGCCCGTCTTGAGGCGGAGGGCCTGATGGACCCGACGCGCAAGATACCACTGCCCGCCTTTCCTCAGAGGATCGGCCTGGTCACCTCACCGCGTGGCAAGGCGGTCCATGACGTCCTGCGCACCCTGAAAAGACGCTACCCGCAGGCCCGGGTGCTGTTTGCCGGCGTGCCGGTGGAAGGCGCCGCCGCCGCGGCCGGGCTCAGGGACGGCATTCAGGCCACCATCGCCGCCGGCGCGGAGGTCGTGCTGCTTGTCAGGGGCGGCGGTTCATACGAGGACCTGATGCCCTTTAACGACGAGGCCCTGGCCCGCGCCATCGCCGCCGCCCCGGTGCCGCTTGTCACCGGTATCGGCCATGAGCCGGATACGACGATAGCCGACATGGTGGCAAGCGTGCGCGCCTCGACGCCGACCGCAGCGGCCGAACGGGTGGCCCCGGATACCGGGGAGCTGATGCGAGCGGTCGAGGCGACGCAGAGCCGCCTGCAAAAAGCGCTGCCGAGACTTGTGGAGAGAAGGCAGGCGCACCTGGAGCAGACGCTCTCACGGCTCCTTGCCGCGGGGCGGGCCACACTGGCCGCGGCCGAGGCCACACTCGGGGTTCTCACGGCAAAACTCGAAAGCCTCTCACCGCTTGCGGTGCTCGCTCGGGGGTACGCACTTGCCAGCGACGTGGAAGGTCATATCGTCTCGCGCGTTGATGCGGTAGACTTGGGTGCACGGATAGACCTGCGCCTTGCGGACGGCTCGCTGATCTGTAAGGTTGAGGATCGTTTGCGGCATACGGAGGGATGAGATGGCTGGGACATCGAGTGGGCCCGGCGCGGGCGCGGCCATCGGTACCGGCCCGGCCACGGGTGCGGCCATCGGTGCGGCCACCGGTGCGGGCGCGGCCATCGGTGCGAGCGCGACTGCCGCTGCGCCACCTCCCTCGCAGCTGACGTTTAAGGAGGCTTCCGAGGAACTTGAGGCCATTGTGCGTGCCCTTGAGAGCGACAGCGTGGAGCTTGAGGAGAGTCTGGTGCGCTATGAGCGCGGCGTTGCCCTGCTGCGCGATTTGCGCCGCCGACTTGCCGAGGCTCAACAGAGCGTGACCGTGCTCATGGGAGAACTTGAGCCTGGCTCTGGGGAAGGGTTTGACACGAACCTGAGTTGAGGCTTCGGGGCAGGGATTCGCACTGCCGTCGTGCCCCTGGCCTTTATGGGCCACACCGAGCGTGTAGAGGAGAAATGATGTCTGACTGCATCTTCTGCAAGATAGCAAAACATGAGGTAGACGCGAAGATTGTCTATGAGGACGATACGGTTATCGCCTTTGAGGACACCAATCCGCAGCTTCCCGTGCATACCCTGATTATCCCAAAAGAGCACCGCGACCACATTGGCGACGCGGTTGACGAGGTTCTTCTCGGCCATCTGTTTGCAACGGTCAGTACCGTGGCGAAGCTCAAGGGCGTTGATAAGACCGGCTATCGCATCGTCGTCAACACGGGCGAGGATGGCCGACAGACCGTGCACCATCTCCATGTGCACGTCCTTGGGGGCGCCCAGATGCCCATTCGCATGGGACCCGCTGATTGAGCCGCGCACCGGGCCGTACGCCGCCGGGCCGCGCATCGGCTCGCCCGGCGCCGGGTCGCACGCCGGCTCGCACAGCGTCGAGCCGCACGCCCCCGGCCTGCACGTCCCCGGCCTGCACGGCACCGGCTCGCACGACACCTGTCCAGATGTCGTCTCGCGCGCCGAACCAAACGGAAACGAGGTCAAGTATGTACGTTTTGGTGATCAATGCCGGATCATCATCCCTCAAGTACCAGCTTTTGGACGCTGAGACGCTTTCTGTCGTCGATAAGGGCCTGTGTGAGAAGCTCGGACTTCCCGATTCTTTTTATCACCACGGTCTTGGCGACGCGGAACAGATTGAATCCCTGCCCCTTGCGGATCATCACGCGGCCATACAGGCGGTTCTCGACCACCTTCTCGACCCGCTCTCGGGAACGCTTGCCAGCCTTGACGAGATTGCCGCAGTCGGTCATCGCGTCGTTCATGGAGGGGAGCACTTCTATCAGTCGACTATCATAGACGACGAGGTGCTCGCGCAGATACGCGAGTGCGTGCCCCTTGCACCGCTGCACAACCCACCCGCCCTGACCGGCATCGAGGCCAGCAAGGCCCTCATACCCACTGCCCTGCAGGTCGCAGTCTTCGATACCGCCTTTCATCATACGATGCCGCCCAAGGCCTTCATGTACGCCCTGCCCTACGAGATGTACGAACAGCATCGCATCAGGAAGTACGGCTTTCACGGAACCTCGCACCGCTACGTTGCCCGTAGAGCCGCCCATATCCTCAAACGCCCCCTTGAGGATATGCGAATCGTCACCTGCCATCTGGGCAACGGCGGCTCGATAGCGGCGGTTGACCACGGGCGCTCCGTTGACACGTCGATGGGCTTCACGCCGCTTGACGGCCTGATGATGGGAACCCGCTGCGGCTCCATCGACCCCGCTATCGTCACCTATCTCATCCTGGAGCTCGGGCTGAGCGCCGAAGACGTTGACCAGATGATGAATCGACGGTCGGGACTTTTTGGCATATCGGGCATCTCAAACGATATTCGCGATATAGACGAGGCCGCCAAAAGCGGTGATACGCGCGCCCAACTCGCGTTGGAGATGTACGCGTATTCCGTGCGGAAGTTCCTCGGCAAGAGCGTCTTTGCCATGGGCGGACTGGATGCCATCGTGATGACCGCGGGCGTTGGCGAACACAGCAGCGCGATACGGGAAAAGATATTTGTCGGACTTGAGGGCCTTGGCATCGTCCTCGATGTGAAGCGCAACGTTGAGGGCGGCACGGAACGGGTTATTTCGGCCGACGACTCGCCCGTGACGCTTCTCCTTGTCCCGACGAACGAGGAGTTGATGATTGCGCGGGATACCATCGAGCTCTACGAGGCCTCGCGCACCTCAGGCGACCGTTCAGACACCTGAGCCCTCCCCAACGATTCGCTCTGCGTCTTGTGGCGAGGCGGCCCGCTCTGCGGCGGGCGCTTTGGCTTGCCTCGGCATGCGACCCGCCCTGCGGCGTCCCGCTTCCCAACGGCTCGCGCACGCGATTCGCTCAGGCGTCCCGGGGCGCAAAGCTCCAATCGGGGTTGACGCAGGATTTGCCGGCGACGTAGCCATGAAAGAGGGCAAAGGCGTTGCACAGGCCGGGGATGGCCATCTGGTATCCGCTTCCCAGGCGCCAGCCGACCGTGTTGCCAGCGGCGTACAGCCCCAAGATGGGCTTCCAATCCCGGTCAAGCACCTCAAGCCGGTCGCTGCACTTCACGCCACTTGAGGTGCAGTAGAAAAACGCCTCCGATTTTACGGCGACATAGGGAGGATCGTCGATGGGGTCCAGATATTTGGGCAATTTGCCCCAGTCCGCATCAAAGCCCGCCTCGCAAAGCGCGTTATACCTTTGTACCGTCTGCACCAGAGTGGCAGGGTCGACGTCGATACGCTCGGCAAGTTCTTCGAGGGTCGCGGCCTCATGCCACTCCGAGGTCTCCTTCACCTTCTCGTGCCAGACGTCCAGCTGGGCGTTGAAGGGCAGTGTGATGGGCATCTCAAAGTCGTTCGTCGGCCGAATCTGCCAGTAATAGTTCATACCCTCGGGGAGTTCTGCCAGAAGATGGGTGTGCGCAAGCCAGGAGACGGATTCGTTTTGGAACCGTCTGCCATTGACGTCGACGGCCAGGTAGGGCCACCAATTGTAGCCGGTGCTGAACCATGACTGAAAGGAGGGGTCTATCTCCTCCATCACGGCTCCCGCCCAGCACAACATCTTGTGCCCGATGCCATCATCCATCTTCTCGTCGGTCGTGATGGGGGTCCGGTCGGTGACGCGAGCGTTGTACCACCCGTACCGCTTTGCAAATTGGGCCAGGAAGGGCGGCGCAAAACGCTCCATCATCTCCTCGTTGCCGCCATAGGAGCCGGTGCACACGATAACGCCCTTCGCAGCCCTGTAGTGCACATACTCGCCGTCCTGATTCGTCGCGACAAGCCCGCTTACCCTCCCATCCTCATCCTTGAGAAGCACCCGCGCGGTCGTATGAAAATGCATCACGCAGCCATGTTCCCGCAGCCAGTCATGCACCATAAAGTTAAAGTCCTCAAGACTGTCGTTGCCACTCGGGTCAAAGTTGACGTGACTGTTCAGGGACTGGAGCAGTTCCCGATCCCGATCTGGATAGGGCTTTTGGACAGAGACACGGGCGGGAAAGCCGGCCGGCTCAAGAACGGTTTTTACAAACTCGTCGAGGACGGCACCGTTGTTAAAGACCCACTGACTGAGCAGGCTCAGGTCGCAGCGGGCGGCCAGCTGGTTAAAAATCAGCTGAATGACCTGATATTCGTCCTGGCGAGGTTGTCCACGATCCAACTGAAAGCGGGAGTTGATAAAACCGATGCCGCTGCCCCCGATATGCGCCGTCCCGTTTCGTTCCAGCACGATGACCGACGCGCCTTCGAGCAGTGCGCTGTAAGCCGCAAATTCGCCCGCGAGAGCAGAGCCGACCACAATCACATCGGCGCTGAAGCTGCAAACGCAGTCCTCGGCCCCAAGGGCAGGAGCGCTTCCCAGCCAGGGGGGAGGGTCGGCCTCTGTCAAAGCGTCCTGCGCACGGCTGCCCTGCGTCCGGTTGCCCTGCGCACGGCTGCCCTGCGCACGGCTGCCCTGCGCCCGGTTGCCCTGCGCCCCCGGGGCCAGGGCAGGGCCTCTGGGTGAGGCGATCTGAGGGACGTCCAGTAAAAGCTCCGATTCCGCATCCGTGTTCCCAGCATGCGAATCCTCATAAGAAGGGTTTTCGTAAGCGCCCATCGCCCATCCCGTTCCTTTCCCGTCTGAGAAGTACCGCCGTTTTGAGGATAGCAGATTTGGGGCGTTCTGCGTGAGGAAAGGGAAGGGCAGGGAGGGGCAGGCGGGGCAGCGGGCGCAGGGCAGCAGGGCAGGGGCGTCAGGCGCAGGACAGCAGGGGCGGGAGGGGCAGGGCAGCAGGGTGAGCCACTCTCTCGACAGGTGGGCTGTGAGGTGCGTTATAATCCGTATATGGCTCTAATCGTAAACAAGGATAAACCAACCGCGTCCGGCCCGGACGCCGCCCCGCCGCCCGCAGCCGCTCCGCCGGACGCCGCCCCCGCAACTGCCTCCGCCCCCGCAACCGCCTCCGCCCCCGCAACCACGCAGCCAGCCGCTCCGCCGCCCGCCAGCGACCGCGCCCTTGAGGTCTACTCGACCAGACATCTTCTCAGGCGCATCATCCTGCTGGCAGTGGCCCTGTTGGCCGTGGCGCTCGTCTCGCTGATGCTGGGCCGCTACACCGCCTGGCCTCATCAGATCCTCCAGACCGTCATCGAGCACTTTGGCCCCACGGGAGCCATCACCGACCCCAAGCTCGACACGGCACTTTTCAATATCCGCTTCCCCCGCGTCGTCGTCGTTGTGCTTGTTGGAATGGCACTTTCTGTCGCAGGCGCCTCCTACCAGGGTATGTTCAAAAACCCATTGGTCTCGCCCGACCTGCTCGGCGCCTCGGCCGGCGCCTCCTTTGGCGCCTGTCTTGCCCTGCTCGCCGATCTTGGCAATGAGTTCATCCAGCTTTTTGCCTTCATCGGCGGCCTGCTTGCGGTGCTGTGCGTCCTTGCGGTCAATCGGGCGGTGCGCTCCGACGCCCTGCTCGGCCTCATCCTCGGCGGAATCCTGGTCGGCACGCTTTTCTCAAGCGGCACCTCGATTATCAAGCTGGTCGCCGACGCGGACGACAAACTGCCGGCCATCACGTTTTGGCTCATGGGCTCCTTTGCCTCAATCACCCTGCGCGACATGGTACTCACCGCCCCCCTGATGCTTATCGGATTTGTGCTGCTGCTCTCGCAGCGCTGGAACCTCAACGTGCTCTCCTTTGGGGAGGAGGAGGCAAAAAGCCTCGGCGTCAACACGCGCCGCACCCGCTTCATCGTCATCATCGCGGCCACGCTGCTCACGGCCTGCTCGGTGGCCATTGCGGGCATCATCGGCTGGATTGGGCTGGTCGTGCCCCATCTCACCCGTGCCATCGTCGGGCCAAACTATCGGCTGCTGCTGCCAACGACAATGCTGGTCGGTGCCGCCTTTCTCCTTGTTGTGGACAACTTTGCCCGCCTGCTGTTTGCGGTGGAGATACCCATCGGCCTTCTGACCTCCATACTTGGCGTGCCCTTCTTTGCCTTCATCTATCGGCGTAACATGAAGGGCTGGTGAGAAGATGCCTGCGAGAGCCGGTGAGCGGCCCAATGAGCGCCCCGATGAGCGACCTGTTGGTCGTCCCGATGCGAGAGCCGATGAGAAGATGACCGCCCTGCTCGAAGTCAGGAACCTGACCTGCGGATACGGGAAGAAGGAGATCGTCCATGAGGCGAGCTTCTCCGTAGCGCGACGCGAGTTCTGCTGCGTCATCGGCGCCAATGGGTCGGGCAAGACAACGGCGCTTAAAGGCATCCTGGGCCTGCTGCCGCTTGTCTCGGGGCAGGTGCTCGTCAATACCGCAGCCGGCGTCTCGGTTGACACCGCACAGATGAAGGTCAGGGAGCGTGCGCGGCATTTTGCCTACATCCCGCAGCTGCATATCCCACCCTTTCCCTTCAAGGTGGCCGACGTGGTTCTGCTCGGACGGACTCCCCATCTGCCGAGCAACGCGGCGGGCGCCTCGGCGCATGATAAGCGCGTCGCGTATCAGTCCATGGAATTACTCTCTATTGAGAATCTAGCTGAACAAGAATATACTGAACTGTCCGGAGGGCAGCAGCAACTTGTGCTGATTGCCAGGGCCCTGGCCCAGGAGCCGGACATCCTTATCATGGATGAGCCGACGGCCTCTCTGGACTTTGGAAACCAACAGTTGGTGCTGACGCGCCTTCATGCGCTCTCGCGTTCGGGCATGGCGGTGCTGATGGTCACACACGACCCGGACCATGCCCTGTTTTGTGCGGATACGGTTGTTGTGATGGAGGACGGGAAGGTTATCGATCAGGGGAGCCCATCAGAGACCATCGACTCCGACAAGCTGCGGCGAATCTACCGCACCGAGGTCTATGTTGCCGATGTTGAGGTGGGCGCGGGCAGAATGCAGCGCACCTGCATCCCTCTGAGATGGAACGAGAAGGATTGAGCATGTCTGGCAAAGCGTTCGCTGACACAGCCTCCGGCCTTTCGAGGAGCGATTTTCTCCGTCTGCTCGCCTCCGGCTTTGTCGTCACCCTTGCCGCGCCCACCCTTGCGACCCTCGGCGGATGCGCGGGCATGAAATCGGCCGCAGACGCGACCATCCTGGGCAGGCGTACCGTCACCGACGACGCCGACCGCAGCCTTGAGATACCCACGCCAGACCGAATCAAAACCGTCTTTTTCACCTCGGCGCTCGCGCAGGTCTACATCACCTCGCTCAGCCCCGATCTCCTCGGCGGCACGGCAAGCAAGTTTGATGAGGGCCAGCTGCGCTTCATGCCCGAAATCGTACGCAGCCTGCCCTATCTCGGCACCATCCACAACAATGGCGAGATTGACCGCGAATCGCTGCTCTCGGAAGACATCGACATCATGTTTTCCATATCCGGCATCGGCCTCACGCAGCAAAACGTCTCCGAGGCCGTAGGCCTGCAGGAGCAGACCGGCATTCCCTGCCTGCTCGTGGACGGCTCCTTTGAGCGGATTCCTTCGGCATTCCGCTTTCTCGGAGACATTCTCGGGCGCGAACAGCGTGCCGAGGAGCTCGCGCAGTTCTGCGAGCAGAGCTACCAGGCGGTGCGCGAGGTGGTTGCCACCATTCCCGAATCCGAGCGCATCACCGTCTACTATGCCGAGGGCCCCGAGGGTCTCCAGACCGAGCCCGAGACCTCTCAGCATATGCTCGGCTTTCTGGAGGGCGGTGCGCTCTGTGCGGCCAAATGTGATGAAACCTACGGCGGCGGCATGACCGACGTCTCATTGGAACAGGTGCTCAAATGGGACCCCGAGGTCATCATCGCCTGGGACACCGATGTACGTGGAGGCGCGGCGGACGACATTCGCACCAACCCCGACTGGGCGCAGATTACAGCCGTGCGCAACGGTCGGGTTTACGCCATGCCCAACGAGCCCTGGTCCTGGTGCGACCGCCCCCCGGGCGTGAATCGCATCATCGGCATCCACTGGGTTGCCAACCTGCTTTACCCGGACATCTACGACATCGACATGCTCGAGGTCACCCGCGAATACTTCCAGGTCATGTACCAGGTTGAGGTCGATGACGAGACCATCCTGGGAATCCTGGGCAACTCCTACCCGCCGCCTGCGCGCACAAGAAAGGGATAATTGATGGCAGACGACCTGCTCACCTCGTATCTGGCTGAGATACTGCATCGAGTGGCCCAGTTCCTCATGGTGCCGGTGCTGCTTACCCTGGCAGCACTCATCCTCTTTGCCCTGTTCTGCCTCGGCTCGCTGATCACCGAGGTCTTTACCGAGCGGCGGCACTTTCGCGCAAACATCCCGCAGATTATAAACGACATCCACGACGCGCCCTTTGATGAAGTGGAGAAGGTCGTGCTCGAAGGCCAGCTTCTGCGGCCCCAGAAAGCCGCCCTGCTGATGGCTGTCCACAACATGGGCCTCACGGAAGACGAGCTTTTTGCCCTGGCAAAGATGGAGGTCGCCAAGGTGGACGATGGCTATCGGCGTAGCGTGCAGCGCACCGAACAGCTGACAAAGATCGCTCCGATGATGGGCCTGATGTGTACCCTCATCCCGCTCGGCCCCGGCATCGTTGCCCTTGGTCAGGGCGATGTCAACCAACTCTCGATGTCTCTGCTCGTCGCCTTTGACGGTACGGTCGCCGGTCTTGTCGCGGCCGTTGTGGCCCTGCTCGTGACGGGCATCCGCAAGCGCTGGTACAACCAGTACCTCATTGCCCTCGAATCCCTGATGACCTCAGTGCTCGACAAGGCAGGCACTGCGCGAAGCAGGGGCGTCACGCTTCCCCACGACCCCGCTCCCATCCTCACATCCGCGATGGAGCCTACCGCGAAGGCTGCCGCGAAGGGCGCCGAGAAGGGCGCCGAGAAGGGCACCGCGAAGGGCGCCGCGAAGGGCGCCGCGCAGAGCCGGGAGGCAAGCGATGCCTCGTAGTTTTCGCGGCTCAGGCTTCATCACCTCCGAGGTAGACTCTGCCGAGGATGCTGACCCTCGTATCGGCCTGGTGAATCTCGCCGATGTCATGTTGGTTTTTGCCTGTGGCCTGATGCTGGCGCTCGTGACCTACTGGAATCTCGACGTTTCCTCCCTGAGTGAGGTCGTCCAGACCAGGGATGTTACCGAGGTCACCGACATTGAGGATCTGAACGATGAGACTCTCGGCTCCGGCAGCGGTTATACCGAGCTTGGCACCGTCTACCGCGACCCGATGACGGGCAAGCTCTACATGATCACCGAAGATTTGGAAGGAGCGCAGGCCCCGGCGTCCTCGGAAGGCGCCCCGCCTTCCCCGTCGGCAGAAGACCGGCCGCCTTCCTCACCTTCAGAGGGAGCGCCGCAGCCATGAGACGCCCCAACGGACGCAGACGCACCCTGCTCAGAAGCCTTTTTCTCGTTGGCCTGGCCGGCGTCCTGCTCTTTGCACAACCTGCCCTGATTGCGATGGCTCGCCTGGCTCCGATGGAGCAGGGTGGTGGCGCAGGCGATGGCGGTGGCGGTGGCGAGGGCGGCGGTGGTGATGGCGGCGGCGAGGGCGGCGGCTCCGGAGAAGGTGGCGGCGAGGGCGGCGGCTCCGGAGAAGGTGACGGCTCCGGAGAAGGTGGCGGCTCCGGCGATGGTGGAGAAGGCGGCGAGGGCGGCGGCTCCGGAGAAGGTGGCGGCGAGGGCGGCGGTTCCGGCGAAGGTGGCGGTGGCGGCGGCGGCGAGGGCGGCGGCTCCGGCGATGGTGGAGAGGGCGGCAGTGGCGAAGAAGGCGATGATACTCGCGAGTATGTCACGCAGCTGCTCCTGCGCATGGATGAGCCCGACGAGGCCGGCGAACGCCATTACGTGGGCGAGTCCTGGGACAGTGCCTATCTCCAGCTGAGCATCAATCAGAAAGGTAAGACCGTTCAGCTCAACGGCTACTACCTGACCAACAGAAGCGACGGCGCGATGCTTGAGACCGCGAACTCCGCAAACCCCCTCGGCGTCGTGGAGCTCTCCTGGGCCTCCAGCGACGATGCAATCGCCACGGTCTCACCGGGCGGCCTTATCACCCCGTGCGCAAACGGCACGGTGACGATTACCGCCACCTGCTCAGATTCCGCCGACTGGCAGGATGCCGAGGCCCCGGCTCCCTTTAAAAGCGTAACTCTCATCATCGACGGGCAGGAGGGCGAATATGTCTCTGCCGTCGAGATCATCGACGAGGCGGGCAAGCCCCTGGGCAGCCGCGTCGATGAGGTCACAGAATTCAATGAGGCAAATTTCTTCTTCCAGTTTCACGCGATTGTGACCTGGACCGACGCAGAAAGCAATCAGACGCGCACCGAGGATACGCGCTTTGGAGGTTCTGCAGCTATCAGCTCAACAATCACCTGGGCCATCGGCGGCTCGACGGTGCCCGCGACTATCAATGAGGAGACCGGGCGCCTGAAGACGACGTCCTACTCCGGCAACGCCTATGTCATCTGCACCGTGACCGGTGGGCTGAGCGGTGCCGCCGTCAGCGACCGTGCGCGCATTCAGGTGGATACCGGCGTCTCCCGCTACGACCCCGCGAACTCCCTCACGCTCAGGGTGGTCTATGAGATGCTGCCCGACGTCGTGGCCCAGGAGCACACCTACTCCTACGAGGAACTGGTCGCGCGACTACCCATGAGCACCTACAACTACACGCTTATTTCCGGTTCGCGCTTTGGCTGTATCCGGGGGACGGGGTTTTTGCTCAAAGACGTGGTAGCCCTTGAGGGCGTCGACCTGAACGACGTGCACCGCTTCCTCTGCCTGACCTCAGACGACTATTACAACCCGGTGAGCTACGACTATCTCTACGCCGGCCCGCGCTACTACTTCCCCAACTGGGACATCGGCAGCAAAGCCGAGGCGAGCGTTGTGCCGCCGATGCTGGCCTGCGCAAACAACAGCGAGTGGGGGGTCTCCGAGATTGATCCCACCTTGCCGATGAGCGAGGGTGACCGCTTCCGTCTTCTGTTTGGGCCGCTGTGGGCGGGGGATGCGAACTCCCCCTATCAAATTTTCTACATCAACGCCATCACCATTGAGCTTAATGGCGCTCCGCCCGTCGATGACGGCGAGGGGGATGGCCCGGGCGGTGGCGGTGGAGATGACAAGGGTCCCGGCGGTGGTGGCGGAGGCCGCGAGGGCGAGGTGGGTGGCGGCACGAGCGGCAGTGGTTCCAGCGGCGCTGAGGGCCGTGAGGGTGCGGGCGCCGAGGCGCAAAGCGGCGAGGAGGGCCTCAGTACCCCGCTGATTGACATGCTCGGCGTTGGTGCGGCGGGGACGCTTGCCGAGAGCAACGGCGCCCCACGCGGCTGGCGGGTCTACGAAATGATGATCAACCAGAACTCCATCGTCGATGCCCTGGACATCAACAACCCGCTTGCCCCCTTTGCCGTGCCGGTCGCGCTGGGCAGTGTGGTGGCGGGCATCGCCTACACCTATGTCGGTTTTCGAAGACGTCTGGGTCCGCCACGCGACCCTGCCATCTGATGTGCGCTTCCTTTCAGAAAGGGGATGTGTGATGAGAGAGCTACCAAGAGGGAGAAGGCCGCTGTCGAGCGGAGCCCCGTCGAGCAGGCCGCTGTCGAGTGGAGCCTCGTCGAGGAGAACCCTGTCGAGCGGAGCCCCGCTGAGCGGAACCCCGTTGCGAAGGGCCCTCCTGCTCCTGCTGAGCCTGATGCTCGCCCTGAGCCTGACCCCTGCCGCCGCCCTCGCCTTTGCCGCAGATGCGCAGACCTCTACTCCCGAGACGCAAGTCGCTGGCGAGCAGCCAGAGGGGCTTGAGGAGGGCTCGGGCGAGGAAGCGCCTGGAGGAGACGGCGCGGGCGCGGGCGCGGGCGCGGCGTCTTCTGAGCCAGGCGAAACGGGCGCTTCCGAGGGCGAGGAGCCGTCAGCGGGCGACCTTGAGGATGCCCCCGAGGGCGGCGCCACTGAGGACGGCGCTGAGGACGGCGCTGAGAATGCCTCCGAGGGCGAGACGTCTTCTGAGACGGACGAAACGGGCGCTACGCTCACCAACTTTGGCAGCTTTACGGCCTTTGCCACAACTGACTGGTATACCGGTCATGCGGATGATACCAGCTACACCCTGAGTACCATACAGCAGCTTCTCGGCCTGGCGGTTCTCGTTAATGGGGGAACCGACTTTACGAACAAGACCATCGTCCTGGGAATCGACATCAATCTGACGGGCAACCTTGAGCCCTTCGCTCCCATAGGCACCGCAGAACATCCCTTCAACGGCACCTTCGATGGGGCGGGAAAGACGCTCACCAATCTCCAGGTCATCGCCCCACAGGGTAGCTATCAGTACGTCGGATTTTTTGGCCACACCGGCCCTGACTCCCTCATCAAAGACCTCGGACTTACAGGAGGTTCCCTCACCCTTTTACAGGAGGCGGCAAACGGGCCACAACTGCGCTTTGTGGGCTCAATCGTCGGCTTCTGCGAAGGCGCCATTGAGAACTGCTCATCGAGCATGGCGATTAACGTCACCAGCCAGCGCGCGGCCATCGACAAGCCCACCGCGGGCGAGGACACGCGTCCGACCAATCAAATTGGCGCGATTCGCGAAATCGGTGGACTGGTGGGCCATCTCGACCGCACCATGAGCAACTGCCGCTACACCGGTACGCTGAGTGTTACCAGCGCTTCAAATATCCTGGAATACATGACCTACACCGCCGGCGACATCGGCGGGCTGGTGGGCCGCGCCGGCAATCCTGCGGACATCGAGACCCTCGTGCCCAGCATCACCGGCAGCACCAACAGCGGCACACTGGCGTTTAACGTTACCGGCTCAGGTGGCACGGATCGCTTCGGGGCGCAGCTGTACTCGGCATCCTTTGCGGTCGGCGGCATTGTTGGCTACAGCACCGGCACCATCAAGAACTGCACGAATACCGGCGACATCCTCACCTCGCCCGACGCGGAGCCGGCCACTGCGGGGTATCAGGCGCAGGCCGGGTATGGTGCGTCTTCGACCGGCGGCATCGTCGGCATGCTGCGCGGCAGCGATTTTGATGTCCTGGCCACCCATCCGCCTCATGAGATTACGACCGACCCGGGCTTTACCCTCTGGAAGCAACGTGTCGAGGCAAACGCTCCGGGGGCAGACGCTCCTCCGTATCCCAACTACGTCAAAGTATCTGACTGCACGAACACCGGGCTCGTCGTCGGCCTGACCGGCGTCGGCGGCATCGCCGGCTCCAGCGGCAGCTTTACCGAGCTTATCGGCAATGGCAACAGCGGTGATGTGAGGGGCTGCCGATGGAACAAGCCCTTCGTCGGAGGCGTCATCGGCACCTCCCGAAGCGATGTACGCTACTGCTTCAATCGCGGTAACCTCTACTCCGTTACCGGCGCGGGCTACTACTGTGCCGGTATCGCGGGCGGCTTTTCCTCCGCGGTCACCCCCGCCACAGCCGACAAGCTGCGCTATCCGCCGCTCGAGATGACCGGCTGCTATGTGGCCGGGCAGGTCATGCTCACCGCGTCGGGCTATCGGACCGGCATCCTGGCGGGGGAGAGCTCCGGCTATCTGCATGACAACGTATACATGCCAAACGTTACCATCGATAAGAAGGTGGTCTGGGACGACACGGGCACTCTGGCAAACAATGTGGAGCTTGCGCCCGCCGACATCAAGGATTCCAGGGGAATCGCCCTTTTGAACAGCTATGCGGCCAGCCTTGGACAGTGGAAGACCTTCTATCTGCCAGCGAACGGTGCGGAAAATAACGGCTTTCCGGTGGTCGCGCACAGCTTTAACACCTCGGGCATCGATCTGAGCACGTCGGGCGCGGTAGCCAGTCTGGCGGACAAGGGCGATGCGGTCTTCTCCACAGAGATTGACCCGGTGCCGACCATCAACCTGGCCATAGGCGCTGTGGCGCTGCGGCAAAACGCCGACTTTTACGTCATTCCCGCTGCCAGTACCCAAAACGTCTCGCCAAGCGATACCGTCTATCAGGCCACCATCAAGGGCATGGGGCGCTACGTTGGCGCGCTGCCACAGACGGTGTCCTACAGAATCGTCAAGGCTAGCATCGCCGACTGCACCATCGTGGTGCGCCCGACCATCTTTAACTGGAAGGTGCAAAACCCCGCCCTCCATCCGGAGTGGGTCAGCGTCTTTGACCCGGCGGGTACTCTGATTGACAGCAGCCAGTACGAACTGCGCGATCTTTACGATGGCAGCGATGGCACCAAGGCAAAAAACGGTCGTTACTACGACTACATCAACGCCCACGGTGCAAACTACAAATACGATGTCTGCGTACGAGCGACGGATGCAAGCGCTTCCTATACCGGAGAAACCACGCAACAGGCCTTCCGCATCGAGTGGGCAAGCATGCAGTGGATTAAGGAGGAAAGCGACCCGCCCCGCCCGGAATCCGTGCACTATGGCAAGGTGCGCTTTAACGGAGAGGCGATATGCGACTTCTTTACCGGGCAGGATGACGAAAGTGGGGAAAAGGTACAGATTGCCTATACCGGAGCGCCGGTGCATCCAAAGATCAGCGGCGGCGAGCCTGCCGGTACAGATGGCGACTGGGGCGTTACCTACCTGTTTGAATCTGCTAATGAGCCGCATCAGCTGCGCGACGGCACCGGAGTAGCCTATTGGGACAATCCGCTTTCCTACGACTACAAGTATGTCTATGGCAATCCCAACCCGGAGGAAGGCAACGACAAGAGCCTCGGTGAGCAGATAAACGTGACGGCACCGGGCGGCAAGCCTGAGTGCATGACCCTGCGCTTTACGCCCGGCGGCAACTTTGACTCCTATGTCAATGTCTTCTATCGCATCGTGCCGCGTCCTTTGGATGGCAGTTTGCCCAATGGCGTCTATGGTGGCGGCCTGGCCCTCACCTACGGCATTGCTGAGGCCTACCCCCTCAACGGAACGACCGTCAGGCCTGCGGTGCAACTGCGCATTGGAGAGACGCTCATCGGAGCCGAGCAATATACGGTCTCCTATGGCGAAAACGATGAAATCGGCGCAGATAAAGGCAGCGTGACCCTGACTGCCGCCAGTGCAAATCTCTCTGGCTCAATCACCCTGTATTTTGATATAGAGGAATCGCTCTTTAAGGGTAACGCCGTCACCCTCTCAACCGCCCTTACCGGAGGGCGTAACATCGACATTCCCGGCAGGAGCACCAAACAGGGAGAGCAGGCCATCATCTGGTCAGATACGGTAGGAGCAAACCAGCGCTTCTATGTGGGAGATGCCGGTGTGGATGGCCAGGGAGAGCAGCTCTATTACTTCCAAAATGTAAACTCAGGGCTTGTACTTGACATCAACGGAGCAAACATCTCAAAGGGCGCTGCCATCATACAGTGGCCTTACAAGGGAAGTAACAACCAGAAGTGGTATATCGAGGAAGGTGCAGGTGGCAGTGGAACCTACGTCATAACCTCTGCCTTAAACCCCGCCTACTGCCTTGACATCTACGGAGGACAAAATGCCAACGGAGCAAAGCTCATCTTATGGGAACGGACCGGCGGGGCAAACCAGAGCTGGGACATAGCCCCTATCACCCCTTCGCTTGCTGATGGTACCTATACCATACGTACCGCTGGTGCAGGCAATCGCTCACTTGATGTGGAGGGAGCCTCTTTACAAGATGGTGCCCGGATGCTTCTGTGGGACTTTCACGGACAGACAAACCAGCAGTTCACCATACACTTCCTGCCCGAGACGGGATACTACACCATCGTTGGCCTTGCTTCGCAAAAGTCAGTAGATGTCTTTGGCAACTCCACTGCCTCAGGTACCCAGATTATCCAGTGGACGCTACACGGTCAGTTAAACCAGCAGTGGTCTATCGCAGACAGTGGCGCAGGTAACGGAACTCTTGCCATCATCGGAGCCAGAAACAACCTCTCACTTGATGTCTACGGCGGCAATGTCTCAAACAACGGTCGCATCATCGCCTGGCCCTATCACGGCCAATACAACCAGCAGTGGCTTTTTGATGCGGTCGGCTAAGAGCATACAGCAGGAGGGCAGAGGGGCCGTCCCCCTGCGTCACGTTAGCTTCAGGCATTTTTGAATGGACAGATGCTCTTCATTCAGGTATTATTCTCAACAAAGAATCGAGCCGACTGAGAAGTACAGGAAACCGTGCACAGGAGAGGAGACAGGTATGAGAGAACAGGCAGCGAAAAGAGACGACATCAGGCGAGGTGGCCTTGGCCATCGGCTTGTCGCTTGGATAGCGGCATTCCTGATGGCAGCGGCGCTGGTGCCAGCAGTGGCGGCCGGTGCCGAAGAGTTGGAGCTATCGGCCGAAACGCCGTCCTTTGTTGGCAAGGCCGTTACCATCTCGACGGTTCTTGAGGGCAACAGGAATATCGATATTCCCGGGAAGTCTGTGGCCAAGGGCGTCCAAGCCATCATCTGGGGCGACACCGTAGGCGCAAACCAGCGCTTCATCATCGAAGATGCGGGCACAGACGGCGACGACAAGAATCTGTACTATCTCAGGAATATTAATTCCGATTTGGTGTTGGACATCTATGGCGCACAGATTGCAAAGGGATCTGCCATCATCCAGTGGCCGCAGAAAACCTCCGGCGCCGAGAACCAGAAGTGGTATATCGAAGAAAACGAGAACGACTCCTACACCTTTACATCTGCTCTCGATGACAGCTACTGCCTGGACGTCTTCGGAGGTAAGAACGCAGACGGCGGCAAGCTCATTCTCTGGGAGCGTGGAGAGAACCAGCAAAACCAGCAGTGGCTGATCGATGAGGTATTGCCGACTGTGGAAGACGGCATCTACACCATCAAAACCGCAGGGTCGAGCGGACGCCTCCTGGATGTCTCCGGCAACTCGACCAAAGACGGAGCCAAAATCATCCTCTGGGATGCTACAGGAGGCTCAAACCAGCAGTTCGAGCTCTTCTTCATACCTGAGACCGGCTATTACGTTTTCATCGGGGTTGCCTCGGACAAGCTTCTTGACGTCTTTGGCAATTCTACGGCCGCAGGCGCGCAGATCATCCAGTACGAGCTGACCGGCGGCCTCAATCAGCAGTTCTCCATCGTTGCCACTGATGCGGGCTACAAGATCATCGGCGCTCGCAACGGACTTGCGCTTGACGTCTCTGGCGGTTCCGGCGCCGCAGGCGCGAACATCATCGCCTGGCCCTGGCATGGCGGCTTAAACCAACAGTGGATATTCGATTCAACGGATATTGCCTTTACGCTCTACAGCCAGATATCTGACGGCACACCGACGATTGTCGAGCAGTACACGCAATCCGAGCTTGAGGCATTTGCTGCCGCCTACACCGAGCCGGCTGCCTATGTGACCTCCAGGCACGGTGAGTGGAAAGCCTATGTGAGCAGGGATTACATCCCCATTCTCGATTTGTTGGCAAGTGAGGGCCTGGAGTTTTCCTCCGGCGATGTTCTCGTAACGTCAACACGTGATAACTATGTCAGCACCAACGACGACATCACCTGGCAGATGGGTAACTCCCAGAAGTATTACTACCCTGCGACGACCGCAACCGGTCTGGTTACCGACGGAGCGGTTGAGACGCCGATGATTATCGCCCTCACCTATGCCTCAACCGCAGCTGCTGGCGATGAAGGCGTACACCTGGATTCAACGGCTGCCGTTGCGGTGGAGGCGCTGTTGGCGGATTATGAGGCGCAGGCGGCGTACAGCGAAAACGACATTCCGAGGAACCTGCTCGGTGCCTCTCCGGAGCAGTCGGCCTCAAACCGTTTTGCAAAACAGCTCAATGCGCTTACCCTCGTTGAGCCCGGCCCTCTGCAGAGCTTTGAGATCTGGGAGCAGAACGGCAGCGCTGAGCCCACATTGTCCAAGACCTTTACCGCAGACGAACTGACCGCGCTGACTCAGACCGACCCGCGCGCCTTTTTGATGAGCGGGCACAGTGGTGCGGGCTGGCAGGTCTTTGCCACCGACAAGTACATCCCCATAGACGACCTGCTCAGCGCTGCCGGCGTGAGCTTTGCAGCGGGGGACTCTATCGAACCGGAGGCCGGCGACGGCTTTTCCAAGGTGACGAGTTATGAGGACTACACCGCCGCGCAGTACTTCTATCCGGCGACCACGGCTACTCAGACCTCGCTTGATGGCGAGCAGACCGTTGGCGCGGTGCTGGCCTATCGTTATGTGCAGGGCGCCGTCACCTCCACGGCCGGAGCGACCGCGACCGAGCTTTTGGCCGGCCCGCAAAAAAACGAATCGCGCTGGCTCATCGGCCTTTCGCAGGCCGACTATCAGGCAGGAGCGGCTTACGGCAACCGCCTGGTGACCGGCCCGATTAAGATCACCATCATTCATCCGGAGCTCGTCCCCTTGAGCCTTGCCCCGCAAGCCGAGGAAGCCGAGCTGGACTCCGCTCCGTCTGAGACGCCCGGCCTTTCTGAGGGTACGGACGGCGACGTGAGTGCGGACGGCGAGCTGCCCGATGTGAGCGCGGAAGACTCTGAGACCCTCGCGCCGGAAGCTGGCGCCGGAGCAGAATCCGAGCCCGAGTCCGGGATAGAGCTCGACCCGATACAGGAGCCGGAGGTACAACCCGAATCGTAGGCAGGACGTAGAGAACTGACACAGGGTCAAATGGCCGGAACGGAGAGCAAACCGAAGGCCAGAGACCAAAGCGTACGAAGGTACGAATCGATGTTTGAACGAGAAGAGATGGGGAGGCAAGCGCCTCCCCATCTTTTTATACTGCCCCGGTATTTTCAGGGGAAGGATATTGAGGGGAGTGCCGATTAATTGCCTGTGCGGCAAATTGGCCGCAAGGTGGTGCGCAATGGATTAATCGGTGCCTCCCTGGTCCAGCCGTATCTCGTGGACGCAGTCAACACCCTCCCGCTCGCAGACCCTCATCAGGTTGCGGTCAAGGGTGTAGAGGGTGGCTGCGTTGCGGCGTGCGAGGGTGAGGTAGATCATGTCATAGGGGGAGCGGTCGAGGCGCAGCGCCTCCGTGAAAGCCTCCCGGTAATGCTCTGATACGGCAACGAACCTGTCGACCAGCCGTGTTGCCTTGTCCATCCGATCAAGGGCGGCCCTGCGGTCGATCAGTCCGGCCTTGACGTATTTCCTGAACGCGCTTGCCATCTCCACGAGGAACAGCTGTGAGCTGACTATCTCTGCGTCCGCCTCGCTCTCCAAAAGGATGCCAAACGCCCTGCCTTCGTCGGTTCCCATGACGATTCCAACAGCCGCGCTGCAATCCAGGACTATCATCTCTTGTCCCTGATCTCTCGGATGATCTCTGCGGGGGAGGGGAAGTCGGGCGGGATGGCGATTGTGGGGAGCTGCTGTATCTCCTTTAAGACCCCCTGCCGTCTTCGACGACGTGTCTCCCGCTCGTCCTCAAGCCCGCTGTTCTCATCCACAAGGCGCTTTGGCGGGCTGAGGTGCTCACGGATGGCCATGACGGTCTGCTGGGATATGCTGCGATGCTTCGCCTTGGCACATCTGCGCAGGTCCTCATAGAGGGTCGGTGGAAAATCCTTTACCTGTAGAATCGCCATAGCTCCTCTTCCTGTCATTTTCCTATTCATGCAATCTTACTACAAAATGCATGAGACTTGGCGGCAGATTCAAAGTTTGTCCCTGGGAAGCACCGATGTATTGTTCGCGTTGCCGAGGCTCGCACCCTCTCAAATTCCTAGCGTCTTATAGGGAAGTTTGTCCCAAAGATTCTATGAAAAAATGTGAGTTAAATCCAAAAAATCCCCTGTAATTTTGTGATTCGTGCTACACTGTTGACATTGCAGGTAAAGGGAAAGCGGTGTCTATGTACCGTGCGGCAATAGAGGCGCTCTACAAATGGAAGTCAGGGGATGCGAAGAAGCCCCTGATCATTCGGGGTGCGCGCCAGGTTGGCAAGACCTGGCTGATGCAGGAGTTTGGCAAATCAGCGTTTGGGAACAGTGTCTATATCAGCTTTGACAACAATCAGCGCATGCGTGAGCTCTTTTCTGCCGACCTTGATGTCACGCGTCTCATCACGGGCCTTGAGCTTTACGCGGGGCATAAGATCGATCCGCAGGACACGCTTCTCATCTTTGA